>JAGHAR010000081.1 GCA_021161405.1 Candidatus Iainarchaeum sp. | reverse complement strand
TGGCAGTATAATGTCCAGCTGAAATACGGCGGACATCCTTATATTATCCATATGGCATCCGACCCCTCAGGTGACACCATGCGTCGTCTGGCGTCCGTGTCCCTAGTCTGTCTGGCCCTTCTGGGCCTCGCCTCGACTGCGGTCTCGGCTGCGCCGCCGGAACTGATGCCCAACAAGGTCGACGCGAACCTAGTGTGGCAGGTCTACCTGTCCTACGACTCCGGGCACCCGAACCAGTACCTCCCGGTGATCATCCTCCTCTACGAACCCCTCACCTCCTGGCAGAGGTCGCTGCTGGTGGAGGATCACGATGCGGTCATAGTGAAGGAGTACGAGGTGGCGCCAGCGGCTCTAGTGTGGCTCAAGGCCTCGGAAGTGGCGGAGGTGGAGGGCTACTACTGGATCAGGAAGATGAGGCTGGATGTCATAGTCTACTACGAGGACTCCGCGCCGGTCACCCTGTCCGACCTCCTGACCAAGGTGGAAGATCTCTCCGCCAGGGTCGCCAGCCTAGAGGACGACTTGGAGGAGTGCCAGGAGAGCCTGAGCACCGCCTGCAACACCATTGAAGACTTGAACGAGACCATCGCCCAACTCCAGGCCAATTTGACCGAACTGACTGATGACTACAATGACCTGCTCGCCGAGAGGGATGAGTTGCTCCAGCAGCTGGGGGCCCTCAACGCCACGGCCGGGAGCTGCTCCGCGCAGCTGGCGAACTGCACCGCCGACCTGTCAGCCTGCCAGGACGAGGTAGCCGACCTCAACGGGGTCATAGCCGACCTCCAGGACAGGATAGGTGAACTTAACCAGACCGTCCAGACGCTCCAGGACACCGTGAATGAGAAGGACTCCGAGATCGAGACCCTCCAGGCGGAGCTTGGCAGGAAGGATCGGTGGAGCACAATCTTCGAGGTCATAGCGGGAGTCCTCGCGGTCGCCACCGGAACCACCGGGGCCTACGCGGTGAGGCTCAGGAGGAGGGTGGTTGGCTGATGGTCAGGAAGGTCAAGCTCACGGTGCTCCTAGAGGAGCCCATAGTCAAGAAGATGGATGAGGTGATCAAGAAGGCCCCGTTCGGCAACAGGACGCTGCTGATCAAGAAGGCAGTCGTAGAGCTTCTGAAGCCCTACCTGAGCGAGGAGGAGAAGAGGGCCTTCGAGGCCCTATTCTCTTCGGGGGGTGAGGAGTGATGAGCGAGAAGGAGATGCTGGAGAAGATGAGGGAGGATCTCCTGAAGGAGTTGAACGTGATAGCCGAGAGGCACAGAGAGAGAGCTGAGGAATACCAGCTGATCTTGGCTGCGGCGCAGGCGGCAGCCAACCTGTTTGACAGGCTGCTTGCCCTGATAGAGAAGCAGAACGAGGTCATAGCAAAGCTGGCCTCCGCCGCGGCCGAGAGTGGTCCAGATCCCAAGCAGGTCAAGAAGGTCATCGACGCCCTCTCTAAGGTGTTGGAGGAGGGAGGTGAGAGTTGATGCCGGACCCGCTCCCGGAGGAGGTGGTTGAGAAGATCCGAGAGTTGAGGAGGAAGGGGTGGCCCTACACCAAGATAGCCGAGGAGCTTGGAATCACCAGGAAGACCGCCATGAAGTACGGCAGGGACGTCGAACCCGAGGTGGTCATAGGCGACGACGATGAGGAGGTCATGCCCAGGAACGGCGACCTCATCAGCTTCGTCAGGAGAGTCGTAGCTAGGGGGGTCAACGAGAGGGATCTGCTCAGGGAGCTGAGGGAGTGGCTGAAGTTCCCGCCAAAGGAGAGGGAGATACTGAGGCAGATGCTTGAGGCAATAAACGAGATCAGGGACGAGTTGGAGCCCAACGAGCCGATGGAGGTCTACATGGACGTGGTGATAAGGAGCGCCCACAGCGAGACGCCGAAGGGAGTCCTCTACATCCACGAGCCGCTGTGGAAGTACGAGGAGGGCCAGCACATCAAGAGGGTCACTGTGAAGGTGGAGAAGCTGAAGTGAAGGGGCGGTAGGAGATGCCAGCGTTCGCGCCGACGCCCAGCAGCGCCGGGTTCCCGTGGACGAAGGTTCTGGCGGGGCTGCTCGCCGTCCTCTTGGGCGGCGGGCTGGGTTACGCCCTGACGGCCAGTTCCGTCTCCAAGGTGGAGGAGAGCACCGCCGCCGACATAGAGGATCTGAGATCCCAGATAGAGGAGCTTGCCCAGAAGAACGAGGAACTTGTGAGGCAGATCAACCAACTCCAGAGGCAGATAGAGGAACAGGCGGAGGACAACGAGCAGATGGAGCAGCTGATGCAATCGATACTGGACATGACGGAGGCGATCAAGGAGAACAGGGAGACCCTCCAGCAGCTCTACGCCCTCATAGCGGTCATGGCGAACAGTTCAGCCGACACAAACTCCGACTGGATCTCTGCCTGGCTGCAGCTCGAGATGCAACGCATGCAGATGGACTATCAGATCCTCTCCGCCCTGCTGGACATACTTCAGGAGGCGAACCAGAAGCCCATCATGGTAGATGTGAATGTCCTCAACCAGCTGCAGCAGCAGATCAAGCAGATCCAGCGGATCGTGCAGGGCAACCAGACCTGGACCAACACCACAAACCCTTGACCACCCCGCCTCCCCCCTTTTTTGATGCGGGGGGAGGCGGGAGAGAGGCCGGGGTGACCTATGTGAAGGGGCCAAATGGCTGGCACAAGCACTTGGATGGAACGGGAGAGCCGAACTGGCACCTAGATGAGGTGCTCGTGATCAACACCACCAGCGGCATAGTCTGCATCTCCTGGTTCGCCCACGGAGAGATACCCCAGAAGCTGAAGGTTCTCGTCCTCTACGGGAACCCAACCCCCTTCTACAC
>JAGHAR010000088.1 GCA_021161405.1 Candidatus Iainarchaeum sp. | reverse complement strand
CTGTGGGGAGGTGGGGTGGTGCGGCCGTGGCTGACAGGGCGTCCACCAACTCGTGGGGTGAGGCGGCGTCGGCGATGGGCGGGGAATCCTGGGGGCGGACGTGATCCACCGGCGCTTCGATCAGGCGGCGTACCTGCTCCCAGTAGGGGGATGGCTCCCACAACTGGCCGTCGTCGGCCAGGTAGGGACGGCACAGCAGCAGCTTATCACGGGCGCGGGTGATGGCCAGGTAGAACAGGGAGATTTCCTCGCCACGCAGCCGGGGCTCAATGGGCAGCCCCTGCGCGCGGAGCAGAGCCCGGTCGGACTCGCGCAGCAGGGTGTCTTCTTGCTCGGCCTGGGGGAACTCTCCCTCCGACAGGCCCAGCAGGGCCACGGCGCGGAAGGAAAGCCCTCGTGCGTCCATGACCGGCGCGGCCAGCACGTAGCTCCAGGCAGGAGGGGGCACTGTGTAGTGCGTGCCCTCCACTGCACCGCCTAGCTCCTCGAGGAAGTGGGCGTAGCTGTGGGGGGAGACGGCGTCTGTCTCGCCGGCCAGAACCGACTCGGCGAGCACCAGCCCGCGCATGACGTCTTTGAAGGCGCGCAGGGCGGCGATGTCGCGGGGGGCGGTGTCATCGGAGACCCAGGCCCGCTCGACGACGCGCAAACTCCCTTCGCCAGCGGCGTCCTCGGACGATTGGAAGCGGGTGGCCAGTTTAGGATCGTCGCCGATGAGGTCCTCGACGAAGGCCACGTAGTCGCGGAGAGATCCTGCGGCCGGTGGCGTGAGGCGGGCGACGAAGGCGTCGAATTTGCGGCGCAGGGCCTCGGCCTGCTCGCCTGAGGGCACCTCTGTAGGCGGCACTTCCGCGTCCTCGGCCAGCGCTTCTCTTTCCGCTGTCTTACTCACCAGCCGGTCGAACGCTTCCTGCCACTGGTCCAATCCCCTGATGACCAGACCGCTACGCGAGACGGCGTCCAGTTGGTCGGCATCGCCGGGGCCAATGCCCTGGGCCGACCAATCGAAGTAGGGGCTGCGCCAGGCTTCCAGCACCTGGCGACGCGGCCAGTCGGAGACGGGCAGGGCCAGGAGGGAGAGTAAGGCGGCGACGGCGGGATTGGAATCGAGTGCCATCCCGCCGATCAGGTACAATGGCAGGCCAAACTCAGCCGCCGCCTCTTTTAGAAAGGGGCGGTAGGGGGCGATGTCGCGGGCCAGCACGGCTACCTGGTGGGGTGGCACGTGGTCACGCACCAGGCGGGCTTTGATCCAGCGCAGGGCGGCGCGCACTTCCTCGTTGCGATTGGTCGCCTCGAGAAAGGCCACGGCCCCCTCGGCGGGGAATTTCTCCGGGACGGGCTCGAAGAGGGCGGATTCCAGGTGGCGGAGGGCGGGAGGCTGGGAGCAAGATGCAGGAGGCAGGAGGCAAGGGGTCAGGGTGAGATGGGTGGTCAGGGCCTGGTGGGCGCGGGCGAAGCGGCGGAAGGCGGCTCGTGGGCGTAATTCGTTCTCATCGCTCCCGCCAGCGTCGCCGGTGAGGGTGACGACGGTGTCGGCGGCACGGCCGGCGAGGAGCTTGAGCACGGCCAGTTGGGTGGGGTTGAACTCGTCGAAGCCGTCCACAACCAGCAGGTGGAGGTCGTTACACAGGTCGGGATTCCCCTCCAGGGCTAACTTGGCCAGCCAACCCTGACCCTCGGCGTCGACCCAATCGGTGTCTATGAGCCAGCGCTGATAGGCGTCGTAAATGGCGGCCAGTTCTTTCAGGCGAGGATCAGCCCCTTCCACAGCACGAGAGAGGGTCTCGGGCCAGACTCGTGCTCGCTTGAGCTCCCGGATCAGGTGGCGCAGGGCGACGATGAAACCCGGCTTGTCGCGCAGGGGAGCGTAATACGCCAGGTGCCCCTGGCGGTGGAGGCGGCGCACCAGGGTTAGCACCAGGCGGTGTTGGACGGGCTCCGGCAGGCGGGGGGCGGGCTGACCGGCGCGGGCCAGGATTTCGGCGTAGAAAGCGTGAAAAGTGCCCAGTTGCACGGCCATCGCCCCGCCTGCTTCGGCCAGGCGGTGGCGGAAGGCGATCACCTGGGGCTGGTTGGGCAGGATGACCCACACCGGGGCCAGTGGGTTCTCTTTCTTCACCTGGCGGATGCGGGCGATGCAGTGGGCGGTTTTGCCGTGACCGGCCGGGGCCAGGAGCAACTGGCAGGCCATGGGCCTATCTCCTGCGCCGGCGCCGCTGGGAACGAGGTCGCCAGTTCAGTTCTTCTTTCATCAACTCGAAGAGGTTGAAGACGATGGGGCAAATGAAGGTGTTGTTAAAGCGACTGATGCTACTGGCCCGGAAATCATTATGCAGATGGGGATACTGGCGGCAGGCCTCAGGGCGGTTGCCATAGACGCGGCAGAGATTGCCCTCCAGGAGAGGGCAGGGGGCCGGCAGTTGCCATTTGCCGCTGGTGCAGTCAATCTGCTCCATAAGCCCGCCAGCCAGCCGCCACACCATGCCGTTGAGCTTCGGATCGTCGAAGCCATAGTGGTTCCTGATCCACACGCGGAATTCCCAGTTCTCATCTTCGAGCTCCTCGGCCAGGCGCTCGACTTCCTGGGGGTCTGTTACCAGATGCTTCATGAATCTTCCTCCAAGCGATTAGACCACATTCTCAGCAATCACTTTTTGCCCCAGCTCCACCAATTCCTGCACGGTGGCGATCATCATCTCCCCCGTCTGCACCGACGGCGGAGGGGCCATTTCATCGTCACTCTCCTCGGCGGGCGGGGCGGTGAGCTCGCGGACGCGGGCCAGGCGGGCTGCCAACTCGTCGGGCAAGTGACCGCCCTCCACCAGTTCGGCCTGCACCAGGCGGGCCGAGGGCAGCTTCGGGCCTGGCTTGTACTCCTTGTGCAGCGCCAGGTGAGCGGAGAAGGCCCAGCCTAGCGCCTCGCGGACGGGACGCAGCATCTCCTCCGGGAAGCCGCCGCCCAGCACCACGCGGGCCAGTTGCAATCGTCTGGCTGCTGTCTCGAAGCCCTCCTGGGCCAGGTGTAACTGCTTGCGCCGCTTCTCTTCCTCGGCCCGTTTCGGCGGGGCGGCTACTGCCACTGCCGGGGCGCGGTAGAGCTCCTCGCTTTCGGGCGTGGGGCGCTCGATCAGCCCACCGGTCAGGGCCACCAGCGCACGGTAGCTTTCCTGCTCCATCAGGTGCAGGGTGGGGGCGGGCGGCGCTGGGGCGAAAAGCT
>JAGHAR010000032.1 GCA_021161405.1 Candidatus Iainarchaeum sp. | reverse complement strand
GAGAAACTGCTACCAGAAGCCATATACGATAGCTCGTTACCCAGGGCATCTCAGCTGACACCAAATTTTTCGTGGAAGATAATCTCAGATGGCTCTTTCCTGGGTCTGGGCTTAGGCTGATATTCAGGGTAGCCCAGAGGGGTCATGGTCACCACAGCAAAGCCTGGCGGCACCCCCAAAGCCGCCGCTACTCTGCCAGCATCAAAGCTGCCGACAATTACCGTGCCCAATCCCAGCGAGTGAGCCGCCAGGACCAGGTTTTGCATCGCCAGGGCCACATCGAACATAAACCAGTATTCCCCCTTTTCCGTGGCCACCTTATCATCAATGTAGCCAGACTTGCCCAGCTCGGCGCAGACCACGATCACTACCGGGGCCCCCCCGACTGCCTCGGTGGCGGTGTTATCCCCCATCGCCTCCGCAAGCTCCGCCTTAACCTCATTATCCCGCACCACGATAAACCGCCAGCACTGCGTGTTTTTCCAAGACGGCGCCATGCGGGCAGCCTCCAGAATAATCTTCAGATCACTATCCGCCACTGGCACATCCTGATAATGACGAACACTCCGCCTGGTCCTGATTGTTTCCAGAATCTCCATTTGCCCCCCCTTTAACACTTTTCAGCCTCTTCCCAAGCCCCTTTGCCGATAAGAGAAACAAAACGGCAGCCGCCTAAATTCTGCACAACATTTTTACCCCTGCGCTTGGTAATCTTATAGAGCTCCTGAAGACAGCGAGAGCCCACCGGAATCACCATTCGACCCCCGATGGCTAGCTGCTCCAAAAGGTCACCGGGTATCTCCGGTGCCCCCGCCGTAACCATGATGGCATCATAGGGAGCCTCACTCTCCCAGCCCAGGGTCTCCTGAGCCAGATGCACCTCAATATTAGTATAACCCAGAGTTCCCAACACCCGCCTGGCCGACCTGGCTAAATCTGGTATACGCTCTGTGGTAACTACCCAACGAGACAGCTCTGCCAGAATGGCGGTCTGGTAGCCACTGCCCGTGCCTACCTCCAGAACCTTCTCACTGCCATTAAGGGCCAGAGCCTCGGTCATCAGGGCAATAATCAGGGGCTGGGAAATAGTCTGGCCAAAACCTATCGGCAGGGGGCTATCCTCATATGACAGGTGCCGGCTGTCCGATGGCACAAAGCGCTCACGGGGCAGTCGCCCCATCGCCGCCAGTACCCGCTCATCCTTAACCTCACCCCTGAGGTGCTCAATTAAACGGGCCCTGGCTGCGGTAAAATCCATACCAGCACTCACCATCACGGCAAGCCTAGGACAAGACCTGAGACAGGACTACCAGAGCAATGAGTATCACCCCGGCTATAATGCCAATGGTGCGCAGTTCACTAGTTACGTAAGCATATTTTGCCGCCGCGGCGGCGATGGCCGTAGCGGGTGCTTTCTCTACCGGAGCCGTTACCCCCGGCGAATACACAGGTTCAGAAGGCCGGGCTACAGTCTGCCGCTGGCCAGCTACCACCGGAGCGGCTGCTCTAGTTTTTATCTTCTTAGCTTTTAACTGCTTCTGCCGGGCGCGTCGTGACTTACCGGACATCTAATGCCTCCTACTTAGCTCTTGGATGAGATCTCTCATAGGTACTCCGTACATGCTCGGAGGTAAGGTGGGTATATATCTGAGTGGTTGAGATATTGGCATGGCCCAGCATTTCCTGAACATATCTCAGGTCAGCACCGCCACCGAGCATATGGGTGGCAAAACTGTGCCGCAGGGTATGAGGGGTAATTTCAGTATCCAGATGGGCCTCCCTGGCATATTCCTTCAGTATCTGCCACAGACCCTGCCGGGTCAGCCGATCACCACGCTGGTTAACGAAAAGAGCCTTCTCACCGGAATTACGCACCAGCCCGGGGCGGACTTCCTTAACATAGGCCTCCACAGCCTGGGCCGCCCGGGGGTGTATCGGAATCTGGCGCTCTTTATGCCCCTTGCCAAAACAGCGGACATAGCCACCACCGGTATCGATATCGGTCAGGTTCAAAGATACCAGTTCACTCACCCTCATGCCGCTGGCATAGAGCAGCTCCAGCATCGCTTCATCCCGTTTTGCCTCCGGCGCACCCCGCTTGGCCGGCTGCTCCAGCAAGAGACGAACCTGGCTAACTGAGATAGGTTTGGGAAGCGATTTGCCCACCCTGGGTGAGCCTACGTTCTGGGTTGGGTTTTCCTCAAGGTTGCCCTCCGCCACCATAAAGGCAAAAAAAGACTTGGCCGCCGCTGCCTTCCGGGCTACCGTGGTCGGTGCATATTTTCTCTCCTTAAGGTCAAGAAGATATCTCAGCAGACCCTGCCGATCAAAACCAGCCCACGAGGGGACCGTCCCCTGGCGGGCAGCCTCATCCTGGACAAACTCGCAAAGCTGATAGAGGTCATTATGATAGGCAAGAGTAGTATTCTCCGAGAAGCCCTTCTCCACCCTCAGGTAGTGCAGAAAACCGTTAATTGCCTCAAGCACCATACCCTCCGATAAAATAGACTCACTTTATGTATTGTAACATAACTAAAAGCAAATTTCAGCCCACCCAAAAAACTTTGCCCCCGCCACAGGCTATGCTAAAATTAGTCCAGGAGGCTTCAGGAGCAACTTGGCAAACAGCCTTGTAACCGAGCAACTCAAGGAATTGCCCTCAAGACCTGGCGTCTATCTGATGAGAGATGCTAGGGCAAACATATTATATGTAGGTAAGGCGGCCAACCTGCGCCAGCGGGTGCGCTCATATTTCCAAACCGGGCAAAAGTTATCACCAAAGCTGGAACACCTTGTAGCTAAAGTAAGTGACCTGGATTTCTTTGTAACCAATTCAGAGGAAGAAGCCATCGTCCTAGAGCTTAACCTGATAAAGAGACACCGCCCCTACTATAACATGCAGCTCAAGGACGATAAGAACTTCCCCTATCTCAAGATAGACCTGAACGAAGACTGGCCCCGGGTGCAGATTACCCGGCGACTGGAAGAGGACGGAGCCCGCTACTTTGGTCCCTTTGCCAGTGCCCGCTCGGTGCGCCAGGCCCTGAAGGCAATACGGGGCATCTTCCCCTTTCGCTCATGCAACAAGACCTTTACCAGCCGAGAGACCCGTCCCTGTCTAGAGTATTACCTCGGGCGCTGCCCGGCTCCCTGCACCGGAGCCATAGATAAAAAGGAGTACCTCCGCTTGATAAAACAGGTTGTCCTCTTTCTAGAAGGTAAACAGGACAGGGTATTGCGAGAGCTCCAGAACCTGATGGAGGCCGCCGCCGAAGCCCAGGATTTTGAGCAGGCTGCCCGTATTCGTGACCGGCTCCAGGCAGTAGACAGCGTCCTAGCCTGGCAGAAAATGGCCGTCAGAGTGAGAGGTAACCAAGATGTCATCGCCCTGGCCCAGGATAAAGACCAGGCCTTTGCCCAAATACTCTTTATCCGTAACAGCCGCCTCATCGGCCGGGAGGGTTTCATCATGCAGGGCACCCATGATGAAAGTCCCGAGCTGATTATGACCAGCTTCGTCAAGCAGTTTTATAACTCAGCCCCCAACATCCCACCGCTTATCCTGCTCCAGCACCCACTGGAGGATACCGCCATCATCGAGAACTGGCTACAGGGCAAAAAAGGGGCCAAAGTCCACCTCCAAGTGCCCCGGCGGGGCAACAAGAAGCAACTGGTCGGGACAGCAGCTGAAAATGCCCGCCAGGGCCTAGCACAACTGAAGATCAAGCAGCTAGCAACGCCGCAAACACTCTCCACAGCCCTCAAGGAGATACAGCAGGAACTAAAACTATCCCACTCACCCCAGCGTATGGAAGGCTACGATATCTCCAATATCCAGGGGGCAGCTGCCGTCGGTAGTATGGTTGTCTTCGAGGATGGCCGTTCAAGACCATCGCACTACCGGCGTTTCCGTATCAAAACTATTACCGGAGCCAATGACTACGCTATGCTCCAGGAGGTAATCCGGCGGCGGTTCCATAAAGCGGGGAAGAGGGCCGACAACAACTCCGACTGGGCCATTATGCCCGACCTTGTCTTGATTGACGGTGGTAAAGGGCAGCTCAACGCCGTCCTGAAGGTAATGAGGGAACTTAACATCAATGTTCCCATAATCGGCCTGGCCAAGGAGAACGAGGAAATCTTCGTCCCCCAATCTCCAAGGCCGATTGTCCTGCCCCGGCATTCTCCAGGGCTAAGACTGCTTGAACGCCTGCGGGATGAGGCTCACCGCTTTGCTCTGGGCTACCACAAGAAGATACGCCACCGGGAAACCTTCACTTCAACTCTGGATAGTATTCCGGGCATCGGACCCCACCGCAAACGTGCCCTACTCAGGCGGTTTGGCTCCATTCAAGCTATTGAGGCAGCCTCTCTAGAGGAACTGGTAGGCACTCAGGGCATCACCAGAAGCCTAGCCCAAAAAATCAAGGAGAATCTCTGATTAACCATGCCGGCTAACCTGCCACCACATTATTTTGAGGCCGAAAAGAGATACCGGCTGGCCAAAACCCCCCAGGAGAAGACAGCCGCCCTAGAAGAAATGCTGGCCATCATGCCCAAGCATAAGGGCACCGATAAGCTCCGGGCAGAGTTGAGGCACAGGATGGCCAAACTCGCCCAGGCACCGGATAAAAAATCAGCGGCCCGCCGGGCTTCTATGGTTATCCCTAAAGAGGGGGCCGCCCAGGTAGCCGTCATCGGGCTGCCCAACAGCGGTAAATCTCAGCTGGTGGCAAGCATCACCAACACCTCTCCTGCCGTCGCCCAGTACCCCTTTACTACCCAGGATGTTACCCCGGCCATGATGGCCTACGAGAACATCCAGATACAGCTCCTGGATACCCCACCCCTATCCTCGCAACCATTAATCTGGTGGTTACCTCCCATACTGAGGCGAGCGGACGCTCTACTGGCCGTGATTGACCTAAGCAATGAGCCGGCATCGCAGATGGCAACTATCACCAGCCAGCTGGAGAACTTGAGAGTAGAAACCAGGCAGACTAAACTACTGCTCGTGGCCAACAAACTGGACCTTGACCATAACAAGAAACACTATACAGCTCTCAGAAACAGGTATCAGGGGCTGCTGCCCACTGTAGCCGTCTCCGCCACCACCGGGGACGGCCTGGAAGATATGAAACATAAGCTATACCAGGTGCTGGATATTATCCGGATTTACACCAAGACTCCGGGGCAGAAGCCCGACCTCAACGATCCGATAATACTGGCAAGGGGAAGCACCCTGGCCCAGGCAGCCGCCTCAGTTCACAAGGATTTTGCCGCCGGACTGAAATACGCCCGCATCTGGGGCTCCGGCAAGCACGATGGCATCATGGCCAAGCGGGACCACGTTATGCAGGACGGCGACGTTATAGAGCTGCATCTTTAGCAAAGACGGGCTTAAAGCAAGAACCGGTTAACTGCTGCTGCCAGACCACCATGGTCAAAATCTAGGGTAATATAGTCAGCGGCTGCCTTGACCTCATCAGAAGCATCACCCATGGCCACCCCCAGGCCAGCTGAGCCAAGCAGCGAGATATCATTTGCCCCATCCCCCACCGCCATCACCCCATCCATGGG
>JAGHAR010000047.1 GCA_021161405.1 Candidatus Iainarchaeum sp. | reverse complement strand
CCTTTAGCTGTAGCTTCTGCTTTTAATCTATCTATTTCTGCAAAAAGATAAGGAGGTAACTCCTTAAGACGATTGGCATAAGAAAATTGCATTTATATCACTCCTGATAACTTACTGCCTTAAGCTATCAATCTCTGCAAAAATATAAAATAAAGATTACTCATATCAAACCTTTTCCTAGTTTTTTCTTATCTATCTATCTATCTATCTATTAAACTTGACCTCTAATTTTTATATATTCCTTAAATAGTTTATCTTGAATTGTATACAATTCATTAAATTGAATAACTAACTTCTTTTTTGAAAGATTAGCCAAACATTTATTAACATTATAAATCGCCTTTTCACATTTTTTATTAAGTAAAGCAAGTTTTATTCCCTCTTCAGACATAGGTTCTTCTTCTTTTGCCAAAGTATCTAAAACAACTATTTCATCCTGCTCAATTTCTCTACACCAATTTTCAAACACTGTTTTTCCTAAGTGTCTGATGGTCTGGAAAATCGCCTTATCCATATTTCTATAATCAATTGTACCTCCTATTTGGTTTTCATAGAGATTTCTACATAACATTTGAATCTCAAAAGGATGACCGTTTGAAAACAAACAAATTTTCTCTAAAACATCATCTGTAAATACCACCCCCGTTCCCTCCAGTGAAATTTTCACTGTCATGGTGATTTCTTCTCTTGAAAGCGGTTTTAACTCCAGGGGTTCAAAAAATCTTCTCACAGGATTATATCTATTCACACTGGTAAGTTTTACCCATTCTGCCAGGGTACTGCTCAAAATAAACAAAAACCCTGTTTTTTTCACCTTAGGATGTCCTAATATTTGTCTCAATGTAATCAAAATATCAGGAATTTCCCAGTAATTTTGGACATCATCAAGCATAACAATTATGAGTTTACTTACATCTTTAAGATCTTCCCAAAGGCTACATAAACTATCTTGCAATAAAATTTCTGGCTGGTTTTCTTTGACATTTTCAAAAGAAATACCACATCCAGCAATCGCTATGCCACTAATTTTTTTAAGAAAATTTTTTAGGCTACTGATTTCAGTACCAGGAAATTCTCGCAACATAGCCTGAATAATGCCTTGAACACCTTCTAATTGAGTTTCAGCTTTGGAATACTTTCTTAAAGGGATCAAAGCAGTCAAAAAGCCATTTTCTTGTGCTATCTTTTTAAAGTAATAAAGTAAACTACTTTTGCCTATTCCCCATTCACCCAAAGCTACTAAATGTCGTATATAACCTCTTAATGCATCTTGTAATACTTTTTCAAAAAAAACTAATTCCTTTTCCCTACCTCCTAAAAAAGGTGGATTTGTATCTTGTGGACGAAAAGGGTTGGGTTTCAAGCTAACTCTTAATTTTTGATCTATAGCCTCTTTAAGTGCCCTTTTGAGCTCTTCTATCCAATCTCCACTTTTATCAACAAAATCAACTACACCTTCTTTAAAAGACTTCTTTGCATATTCTACTGAGCCATAAGCAGTTATAACAATAACCTGCGTACTTGGACTTAATTCTTTAACCTGTTTTATTACAACAAAACCACCTTCTTTAGAACCTTCTACTTCCATTTTTAAATCAGTTATTACTATGTCAAACTTCTCTTTTTCAAATTTCTCAAGTGCTTCTTTCACTGAAGAAGCTATACCCATTTCATGTTCATCGCTCTTTAGCTTCCGATATAATAACTTCAGCCATCCTTCATCATCTTCTACTAATAGAATTCTAGGTTTTATCTGCATGTTCTTGCCTTTTTAATGGAATTGAAATATAGAAAGTTGTTCCTTTGTTAACCTCACTTTCAACTAAAAATTTCCCATTCAAAATATCCACTGCTTGCTTTACTAAAAAAAGTCCAATACCGTAACCTTTTCCCTTAGTGGTGAAGGAAAGATCAAAAATCCTAGAAAGGTTCTCTTTAGGAATACCTAAACCTGTATCTTTGACTATTAATTTAACATAATCTTTGTCTTCATCCATTTCTGTTCTTATTGTTATAACACCATAGTTAGAAATGGCCTCAACGGCATTTTGTAATAAATTGAACAATATCTGTTCAATTTGCCTCTTTTCGACAAAAAACTCAGGAATTGCATCATCAAAAAATGTTTCTATTTCAAAATTTTGTTTTAGTGTTAACTTCATAAACGAAGTTATAGAAGTTACAATTTTATTAATAAATTTATTAAAATCAACTTTATCAAATTTAGGACTTAAACGGATGGTTAAATGTCTAAACTTATCTAAAGAAATTAATGCCTGTTCACTTCTTTTAGCAATATCTTGAAGCAACTCATTTTTTTCATCCTTAGTAATATACCATATATACGTAAGGTTATTTTTCACATCATGTATAATATCTGCTGTCAGATTACCAAATTCCTTTAAATTCATTTGTTTCTCCTTTTTCTCCGGTTCAAAGAATGCTTCCAATTCATCAATAGGAATAGACTTCCCTTTTTCTATTTTATCTACCAGTTCTAAAAGATGTTCTTTTACCTTTTGAACTCGTTTTTTATAGGCATCTTTTGCTAATTTTCTCTTTTCTTCAAGCCTATTAGAATCCTGCTCTAAACTTTTTTTTATTTTTTTCTTTAATTCAGTTAAATCAAAACTTTTTACTACATAAGCATCAGCCGCCATGGATTTTATATCATTCTTATAACTTTCATAAGCAGTACAAAGAATCACCGGAAGATTGTAATGTTTCTTGCGCACTTGTACTAAAACATCCAGACCATTACAATCTACCATTTTGATATCTAGAATGATAATATCGGCTTGCCCTTTTTCTCTAAAAGCCAACATTCCCCGAACCGTAGCCAACCCCACCCTTCCCCCCCCCCCC
>JAGHAR010000006.1 GCA_021161405.1 Candidatus Iainarchaeum sp. | reverse complement strand
CACCACCTGCTCCTTGTGAAAATCCGCGTGAGGTTGACGATAGGCCTGATCAGTGAAGCCAGCCTCACCGCCAGCCTCTCTTCTGCCGTCTCGTGCCTGTATTTGGTGTTTATGACTACGTAAACGCTGTGCTCGTAAGTGTCGTCCTCGTTCTTCAGCTTTACCGTGATTTTCGTCCTCGGCTCTGGTAAAGGCCAGTATTCTGACCACTGGATTACTTCATTATCTCCAAGAAACCACGTGCCACGCCTGTAAGGCCAGATCTGCTCGTTGCCGTAGAAAAAAGCAACTTTGAGGAGGGCGGCGGGCCCTGGGGGGAAGCGGACTCTTACCATGTCCACAATGTCCCCTTCCAGCTCTATCTCGTATTCTTTTTCCTCCTGTGGGGGGCAAGTGAAGACTTCACTGTAGATCGGCATAGTCCCGATCACACCTCCCTACCACACTGTTCTCCTTTTTACAGTCACATAGAACTTTACATTGTCAGTCCCGCTCGGTGGAGCATTTTTGAACGTTATCGTAACATATGTGTCGCTTATCTCTGAAACGTAAGCGTCTGCGGCTGCATCTGCAGTCATTGGGGTGATGTGTGCAACTAAGTCTGAAGCCATTAGCGGATGGTACGGAGGAGTTAGCACTTTGTGGGGCACGTTGAACGTTGTTGTAGTGCCGTCACCACTGAACTTTGCTGTCAGTGAGTACTCGTCGAAATACTTGTTTCCGTTCTCGTCTGTATAGGTGTTGCCATAAACGGATAGCTCGGAGGGGGTTAAAGCAATCCTAAAGCCCTTATATGACGAAGAGGACAAGAACTGTAGTTCGTTGTGTCTCAAGATAACTCTTCCGAGTACTCCACTCCCCCTCGTTTCGAGTGCACGTATGTCAACTATGTAATTGTCATAAGCCATCTTGTTGTTATAGATTTCAACGTTGTCTACTGTTCCATTCGCTTCTATGATTATTGAAGAAGCGTTTAATGTGCCTGCAAATGTGTTATTGTAGATTTTTACATTGCGCACTGACCGATACTCCTCTGCCGCAACTTCAACCGCCACTATTCCATAGTGTTTGATGTAGTTATCGTGTATGCTTACATTTTCAATCTTGATGTCGTGTGTCTGTCCATAGTTATTGTTATAGACATAGACGCCGGCAGACTCGATTGTGTCAGTGTTGTTGACTATTTTGTTGTTACATATCTCCACGTTCTTGATACCTGTTGACACTCTAATGTACGCTCTGTAGTTCTCCGTCAACAGCTTATTATTAGAAACTGTGACATTTTTTATGTAACTTTCTACATCTATGCTCCACCCACCTACTTCAATGCAAGAGTTTTTGATTATGTTGTCATAGATATATACATTTTCACAGTCAAAGCCATTTCCTCTCGTTACCTGTACTGCATCGTCATTTATGTCAAAGTAATTTCTGTATATCCAGACATCATCACAACCAGCAACTGTTACATACGCACCTATACTAAAGCCCCCTTCAAGCCCTCCCCATCCTGAGAACTTGTTGTCGTGTATCTTTATTCCGCTGTATTTTGTCAATGTCATATAGTTTACATAGATGCCAGCCCAATACATCCCTCTGAAGTCAAAGCCCGCAATCTCTAAGTCGTTGCCATAGATCTTGATTGGAATTGTTGAAGTGTCTTGTATAGTCCACCTCACAACTGCTCCATCAGAAAGCAACTTTACTTTGTCTGCTGTGAATTCCACTGGAGTTGAAAACGTGTATTCACTACCATTGTTCTTCGTGAATATCGTAACATTGCCACCAGTCTTGCTTACTATCGAGTTGACTATCTTGCCCCAGTCTGTGTCTTTAAACTCCTCTTCTCCAGCTTTTCCATTTTTCGCAATGATGTAATCGCCCTCCCTGTAAATTATGTAATCACATGCATCAGGCGGTATCTGCCAGTTCTTTGTCATCCCTATTGTCTCTCCTTTCGCGTTTATCAGCCTGATGTAGCCCTTCTCCTCCCCAGCCCTCACCACAATCACACCTCCTTATACCTTATCGCATAGAATATTTTAGCTCCAGTGTTGAGCCCGTTCCACTCGATTACGATAGGTTCATCCTGTTCTCCAATAAAGTGCATGTCATTCAGCTGTACTCTCGCATGCCTCGTACAGTAGAGCTTTGCTAGCAGCTGCCCGCTGTTCTTGAACTTTACCCAAATCTCTCCTGAAGTGCTATTAGTAGTTATGTAAATTGACCTCGTTGAGATCTTCTTTCCCTGTGTTGGGGTCAATACTGTTACCGGTGAGCTCTGAGAGCTTGTATCGATCTCCCCTGCTACTGAAATCTCAGTTGCTAAGGTGTCTACGTCAATGGCGCCTTCCTGTCCTACTATCTTGACTTCCTGCACATGTGGTTTGGTCATTTGCCCTCACCTAGTTATTCCTCTACCTCATAGACTATTTCATAATAGGCAACCTTTTGATCGGTGGTGTCCTCGTTGAGGTATTCTATCGTGATAGGAGAGCCTGCGTCGAAGGTAAATTCTTCTTCAGCCTCGAAAGTGTTGTCATCGCCTGTGATCCAGCCCTTCTCAGGTATTATCGCTGTATTGCCGTAAAGAAACCTGATCTTCAGCAAGCCCTTGGTCCCTGCAGGAAAGTGAACTCTAACCTTCTTCAGCTTGAGAGGTCTTCCCTGGGGTTCGTATTCTGGAGTAACAATATCGTGAGCCCCAGGATCAGCCACTATACTACCTACTGTCTGCTTTTTTGCCATAACGCTTGACCCCCAGGAAAGTGATTAGAAAAAAAGTCAGCCCTGCTTCTCAAGAACCAGCTCGACGGTAAAGTCCTTCTGGGCGCCTTCGAGGTTCTTTATGCTAGCCTTGAAGTGCTGAGAGCGCCTAACTGGTATGTTCAGCAATAGAGCGTTGTTTGCGTTTGTTCCGAATGTGTTGCACAGTGCTTCAGCCTTTGTTATCATGTTCTCGTCTATTCCTATTGTAACTGTGGATTTGACCGGTTGGGCGCCGTCTGCCTTGATGAAAATATGTCTGATGATGTAATCACCGTCAAACTCCCAGGTGAAGTCGTCCATAGCGCCGTCTGCAATTGTCTTTGGTCCCAGGAGCTTGATGTAGACATTAGTTAGTTCCTTTGAGGTCATAGTATATCACCTCATGATCTCTCGTACTTCCCCAGGAGCTTTATGGTGATGGTCCAAGCCGAACCGCTAGTTGGCGACTTATCAGCCCCGCTTATGTTCTTTACTCTGATGCTGAGACTGTGATCGCCGGTCAGCTCGATTGGGAACTCCCTGAGGGTGAACGGAACCATGTTAGTGCTTGAAGTTGGCGGTAAGGGCATATTAGTAACGTCAATTCCAAGCCCCAGGTTCTCCGCCGAATTCCATTCTAATGGTTTATCGTCAATGTAGAATACTACTGCGAAGTCCCCTTCTGAGTAGCTGCCGCCCTCGATCTTTATGCCAATGAAATCGTCAAATCTGATCCTTTCTATTGTCGAAGGTGTAATGCTGAATACCTCAATCTCCTCTCCAGCCTTCCAGACCTCATCAGTAGCCAAGCTAGCCGTGCTGACGTAGGTCTTTATCTTCTTGTTAGCCTGCTCCTTGAATCTAGTGAGCAAGTCCCCAGGAACGCCCTCTCCGACGTCGTAGAACTGTATCTCACCGATTATTCTCGCCAAACTGCCGCTGTCGCCATCCCAATAGAACTCAGTCTCAGGAGGGATTACATAGATGTACTCTCCCAGGTCAAGCGGTCCTAGTAAGTTGCTATCAGTTTTTCTGAGTGGGGCAACGTCGCTATCAATCTCTCCCAGCTCAGCGCCCTGAATTACCAGCT
>JAGHAR010000122.1 GCA_021161405.1 Candidatus Iainarchaeum sp. | reverse complement strand
GGTTATTATTAGCTTTTTCTTAATTTCAACTTTAATTTTATCTTTATTTCCCAAATTAACTTCTGCACAAATTGATCCCATAGAAACAAGATATATGCGTGGCGATACAGAAACAGTTGATTCTACAACCTACTATAAATTACTGACGGGCAATACAGGCACAAGTGCCTATAATACAGCTGGATGGTCATCATCTTCATCGCCTAATGGAGGATTTATTCGTGTAAGAATTTATATCTATCATGCTAATGGTTCAGAAAGCTTAATTACAACAACAGATTATATCAAAGTCTCAGGAAGCACTATTACGCTTTATTCTGTAGATGTTAATATTCCTGAAACTCCACTTGAAATAACAGATCGAATAAAACTTGTCTGGCAGTGGAGCAAAAACGCCTATACTTGGTGTGACTTTACTCAGGCAAAATTTATTACGGAGCAATTAGGCACAGACACTTTAAATTCTGCAACTTGGACAATTTATATTTACGCAAAATTCACAAGTGTTTGGATCGCCTTTCTTAAGCAATATAGTAATACAATTTATCTTTATTGGGGAGACTCAACCTATCCTTCCAGAATAGAAAATTTTAGCTATGGTGGAGTTCCATCGGAAGAATGGCATAACATTAGCTTATGGAGTTTCAACTTAACGGTAAAGGCATGGCATAACATTGAATTTTGGAGTTTCAGCTTGTTAACAAAAGCATGGCACATAGTTGCAAACTGGATTTTCAGTTTATCAACTAAAGCATGGAATACAATAACAGAATGGTTCTTTTCGTTATCTACACAAATTGAAAAGGCATGGCACAACATAAGCTATTGGATATTAACTTTAACAACTGAAAAACCATTTCCATTCATAATTTTAATTGGAGCAGGATTCTTATTTGTGGCAATATTTTTATTACTCCGTAGAGAGATTTTCTAATTACTTTTTAAAGCTTCCAGAAACTGCTTTTTTAATCCTATTTTCCAGCAATTGAACGTTTTATCCTTGAAAATGTAGATTATTCCGTCCTGTCTCAAATTTTTCAGGGCATTAGGCAAATCTGAAGGATTAGCATTCAGTTTTTCAGCCAATTCATATTGGTCTTTTACCATGATGAATTTGGATCCTGTCCGATTGTAATGCTCTATTAATACTTCTACTACTGCTTTCTCTAAATCATCAAGGTTGCAGTTTCTAAGGAAAGGTTCAATTTGAATTTGCCTTGTTTTGCGCCGACACGCCTTAAAGGAAGTTTCGGCGCATAGCAAATCTTCTTTCTTAATATTCTTTCTTTCTTTCTTTTTTCTTATTTCTTTCTTATTTCTTTCATACTTCTTTCTTATTATATTAAATCGTTTATCTACATCTTCAAGATACTCGATAAAATCTGCTCCTTCCTCAGTTAAAATCCAAAAATCTTCAACCTTCTCAACTAAACCGTAATTTTGAAGGTTGTAAAGGTAGCGATTCACATATTGAGGATATTTATCGAGTTTTTCACATATGTCTCTGGTTCGTAAACAACCATCTTTAAGGCAAAAAAGCAGAATAATGCTGAATCCGCGAATGCGAGAAAGAGTAGAAGTAGTAGATAATAATGGAAGTTTATTCATTGCTTGTAAAATCACCTTCGGAACTTGTTCTCATAGCTTGTTGGCGCTCATGTATATAGAGTAGTAGGAAGATTAGGGCTGCGAGGCTGTGGAAAAGTGCAGATTTAAAGTTTAGTTGGATAAAGTTCGCTGTTGCTCTTCCAGAGGCGTATCCGCATATTGCAAGCAATATAAAACGCCAAAATTTGTCTTTCCTCATGGAATCACCTTTCTTTTGTTGTATAGGCGTGTCGGCGCAAGCTTCCCCTGAGGAAAAATGTGATGTTTATCGTCTTCTTTGCAACATGCTTGAGTTTTGGCAACCGACTTCGCAATTTTCCATCCGAATTCTCTGCATTCAACAAATAAGGGTTCATTCTTGATTCTTCTGCATTCTTCACATTCAAGACAAGTCTTAGCTTTACTTCTCGGTTTTTTACGCATAAAATCACATCCATGAAGCAAGTTTTAGTGGATTCTCATTCTGCAGAAACTGTAGGATCTTGTCTAACTGCTCGATTGGAATTATGATCCAGACTTTTTCTTTCCAGTCTTTGGGATCCTTCGTGTTATAGCTTAGTTTTTCCTTGTGGAATCTTCCGTGAAACGCAAGCCTAACCTGAACTCTTCTTTCTTTGGGATAATTGATGAAGCTGACAACCATATGTGGATCTTCCTTGTTTCTTTGATCAGAAATGTGCATGAATTGTCCATCAAAGAAGCTGATACTGTCTATTGGGAACTCAGCCTTGCGGATATGCCTCGCATACTTGGGTAATTGCTCGAAAGCTTCAAGATTAACGAAAGTCGCCTTTGAAGTTCCACATCCACACGAAAGCAATTGCCTATCGCTATCCCAATAAACAGGCTTTCCGCAAACTGCACAAGGAAACTTCCGCCTATAAAGAGGCATTAGAAAAATCACCTTTTATTTGAAGATGGTTGTTGATTCTCTGATTTTTGCGGAAGTGAATCCATGCCTTTTCAAAAGTTCAACAAGTTCTTTCAGTTCATCCTTTTGAATGTCATCTTCATAGGTTAGATATGCTGTTCTCAACCACACCTTTGCACTTAAGAATCTGTAATCTTCCCCAACGTCGCTATCCTGGATTTCATAGAACTTGAATGGAGTGGCAACCGTATCAGCAATCTCAATGAATCTTTCAAACTCCTCAATAACAAATTCCTTCATTGATTTATCCCTCTTTTTCGTTGAGATCCGAGAAGATCCAAATGCAATCTTTACGTTGCTCTAACTCGTTTAGAACCTCTAAATCTCTCTGAATTTGCATCTTCAGGTCTTCAAGATCCCTGGCACGATACTTTAACCAGCTTAAAGTAATGACCTGTCCATCTGTCATTCTAACAAGCTTTACGGTAACGTCAAATTTTCTATGACGCATAAGATTCTCAACAGCTTTCCTCACGCCTTTACTGATCCCGCCATTATTCCTTAGAAACTCGATTTGCTCTGGAGACAACCAAGCAGTAACCTTCCTAAGCGTCATGGTTCCCATCTCCTTGCTTAGAAACCTCCTTTTGTTTTGGTTCAAGCTGTTCCAAACGAAGCCTAACAGCCTCTTTGATGAATTCCGCTCTGCTTTTGAACCCCTTTTGTCGAGAATCTTATCGATCTCATCGACCAAAATTCTTGGAAGTTTTATAG
>JAGHAR010000058.1 GCA_021161405.1 Candidatus Iainarchaeum sp. | reverse complement strand
GTATTCGATACTGATATGAAAATAACGAGAAGAAGGTTTCTAGGGCTTATAGGGGCTGCAGCAGCGTCCGCGGTGTTAGGCTATTTAGGCTTTAACTACCTGCTCCCGAAGAAGAGACAGTTGAAGGTGTACAACTACAGCTACTACATCGACCCTAAAGTCATTGACAAGTTCGAGGAGCTGTATAACGTTGAAGTTATCTACGACGAGTACGAGGCAGCTGAAGAGGCATACGCGAAAATACAGCTCGGCGGCGGAGGTTACGACTTAATTGTTTTGACCGACAGCTACGTTCCCCAGGCAATTAAGCAGGGACTTCTGCAGCCAATAGATCACAGCCTCGTGCCTAACATCGCCAACATCGAGCCGAAATTTTTCGATAATCCCTTCGACCCAAGCTTCAAATACGCTGTGCCTTATATGTGGGGGACTACGGGCATAGGCATCAACACGAAGTACATTAAGGAGGGAGAAGTTGAGGGGTACGAGCAGCTCTTTGATACAGAAACTTTTCTCCCTCAGCATCAGGGCAAGGCTTCGATGCTTGAGGAGTTTATAGAAGTTATTGATGCTGCCAAGCTTTACCTAGGCGTGTCCCTTGACGATTGGAGCGAGAAGATTGTGGAAGAGGTTATTGACCTTTTAAAGGCTCAGAAGCCGTACCTATACGGCTACGTTGGCGCTAGTGTGTACGTGCCTAGCCTCGTTAGCGGCTCACTTCACGCTGCGCAGGCTTGGAGCGGCGACGTCCTCACTGCGCAGGAAGAAGAGGAAAGCGTGCAGTATGTAGTGCCAAAGGAGGGTACTTGGACCTGGTTTGACTTCATGGTTATACCGAAGAAATCGAAGGCTGTGGACCTAGCTCATGCGTGGATTAACTTTATGTTGGAGCCTGATATAGCAGCTGCTAACACTGAATATGTTTACTACCCAAATCCCCTGAAGAGATCTCTCGTTGAGAGCTACTTGAGTGAAGAAGTGCTGGAGAACCCCGCTATTTACCCGCCTAAGGGTATTGAGCTATTTACTCCCCCGCTAATGACAGAAGAAGTGCTTCGCATAGTTGAAAGGATTAGCACAGAAGTTAAAAGTGCTTAGTTTACTTTTCTTTCTTTGCTTCTAGTAGGTACCGCGTATATATGTAGCTGCTTAGTAACGAGATGGCCACCATTATGGATGCTAGAGCATTTAGTTCTGGGGTTGCTCTTGCTCTCGCCGCTCTTATCCAAATAACTAGTGGTAAGGTCTTGAATCCCGGGCCAGTAGTGAATAGGGTTTTTACGAAGTCATCAAATGACATGGAAAAGGTTATCAAAACTGAGGAGATGATACCTGGTGTGGCTAGGGGCAGCAGAACCTTTAGAAAGGCTTCGATGGGTGTTGCACCTAGATTTATTGCTGCTTCTTCTAGGCTGTGGGGGGTCATCTCAAACTGGGGCTTAATGGCTAGGTAAGAGTAGGAGATGTTGTAGGCTATGTGCCCTATAAGTACGGTCCAGAAGCCCAGCTCTACGTTTAGGGCAACGTAAAGCATTAGGAGCGACACTGCTTCCACTATTTCCGGTATCACTATTGGAACATAGAGGAGTGAGTCGGCTACTCCACTTCGTGAGTATCTGGAAAAATAGTATCCAGCAATTCCTCCTAGCAAAGTGGATATAAGGGCTGAAAGGGTTGCGACTGCTAAGCCATTGAAAGTCGCCTCTAATACTTCATAGTCACCTGTGAGCCTAAAATACCACTCCAAAGTGAAACCTTTCCAGACTCCTATGTACTTCGAGGTGTTGAACGACTGAGCTATAAGCACAGCCAAAGGCGCGTACATGAACGCTATCTCCAGGGCAGTATAGCAGGCAAGCAAGGTTTTAAGCTTCAATATTTACACTCCACTTTGTGTAGATAGTTGAAACAGCAACTGCTACCAGCGTTATTATGAAGGCCAGTGCCGAGCCGGTTTCCCAGTTCCTATATTTGAGGAAGAGGTCCCATATTAGGTAGCCCAGAGTGTAACCGTGGATTCCTCCGAGCATTGCAGGCGTCACAAAGTCTGTGAAGGCTGTAAGGGAGACTAGTGTAGCGCCTGATACAATGCCTGGAAGTCCAAGCGGTAAGATCACTTTTAGGAACTGCTCTTTGGGCCTAGCTCCTAAGGTTTCAGCGGCCTCTATTAAAGCGTGGTTTATCCTCTCGAAAGATGAGTAAATTGGAAGCAGCATGAGGGGGAAATATTGGTAAATCATGCCTATCATTAGCCCTTGAAAAGTGCCCGCGATATTGAGCATCATTAGAATGTTCAGTAGGGCGTATGTACGCAGAAGAAGGTTGACCAAGAGCGGGACGTTGAACGCGATTAGAAGGTTCAGCTTTAGTCTTTCTGAAGCAATGAACGCTAAATAGTACGCTATGGGAAGAGCTATCAGAAAGGTTATGAATGTTGTAAGGAGGGCTATGTAGCCCGAGTAGGATACCACTTTAAGGTAGTTTATGTTTGTCAGGACGTCCGTGTAGACAGCTGCTCCTCTCTTGCCGCTCACACTCTCTACTAGCATTAATAGCAACGGAGTGTAGAATGCTATGAGAGTATATATTAGCGGTGTGT
>JAGHAR010000046.1 GCA_021161405.1 Candidatus Iainarchaeum sp. | reverse complement strand
CTTCTGCTAACAAGCGGGTATCTGGCTACGCTTCGCCCAAATCCAGCCTACGGCTGGACTTCCGATACCCGCCAAACGTTAGCAGAAATTCCGCACCACGCCTTTAAAAACAAAAAGGAGGAATAGACTATGACCAATGGAGATATGAAAGCTCAGGAAGAGTTATTTACTAGTGACTTATTAGGTGAGAACATGAAAGAAAAATTCACAATTCAGACCAACGATCTTATAATCAAAGATACGTCAAAGATTAAAACATATTCATTACAAGAAGTATTGAATAAAGTAATCTTGGGGGATGCTTTAAAAGAACTAAAGAAATTACCGGAAGAATCGGTAGATATGATTTTCATGGATCCGCCTTATTTTCTTCAATTACCAAACAAAAAATTAATACGATGGACAGTTAAAACTGAAGTAGATGCAGTAAATGATGATTGGGACAAATTTGGGTCATTTGAAGAATATGACAATTTTATCAAAAATATTCTTACAGAACTTGAAAGAGTAATGAAACCAAATGCTACAATTTGGGTTATTGCTACATACCACAGTATTTTTAGGATCGGAAAAATCATGCAGGACTTAGGGTTTTGGATTCTTAATGATATTCATTGGGTTAAAACAAATCCTATGCCTAACTGGTTAGGTGTTAGATTTACAAACGCAACAGAAACCCTAATATGGGCTGTAAAAGATAAAAAAGCAAAGAAATACACATTCAATAAAGATTGGGCAAAGGAATTTGGGATTGGTAAGGTTGGAGCTAATGTGTGGGTTCTACCGATATGTAACGGGAGAGAACGATTAAAAGATGAAAATGGTAAAAAACTACACTCAACTCAAAAACCTATAGAATTACTAAAAAGAGTTATTTTGACTTCCACTAAAGAAGGCGATGTTATCCTTGACCCCGTAGCAGGTGTCGGTACTACAGGGTATGTGGCTAAAGCACTTAATAGAAATTTTATCATGATTGAAATCAACCCAAAATATGTGGAGGGTATCAAAAAGCGGTTCCAAAAGCCATTGAATATTAATCTAAAATCCTCACTCAAAAAGCAAAGAAAAATACAAGAATATCTCAATTTAGGTGAGTAAGATGGTGAGATATTTGATATTCATAGTGAATGATGATACATGGGAAGAACATAATAAAGTAGGAATTGCGGGAATTAACGATCCACTAATAACACATCCAAATAATAGAAATGCCAATGCTGTAAGACAATCTGCAATATCTGAAATTTCTGGAATCCGCCCAGGCGATATTATATACTTTAATAGAATGGTTAGCGAGATACATCCACCAGAACTTATAGGCGTATTTAGAGCGACCTCAAAACCATATTTTGATTCAAATCCATTATATCCTGGAGCTATTTATGTAAAAGAAAACTTACCATTTAGAATAGAATTTGAATGTCTGCATAATTTTAAAAACACAATAAATATAGATGAAATCTGGATTTTAAAAGAAAAAGGGAAGATTTGGACGTTACAACAAAGTAGAGGGGATGCCGTTGGAGTGCATGCGTGTATTGGCATTACAAAATTAGAAGCTGAACTCATAAATAGGTTATTGATTGCCAATAATCTTACTGAGGGAGAGGGGCTAGACTATCTTTCTAAAAGAGCAGAAGTTGATCTAACAAGTATAAATAAACAAGATTTGCCTATAGATTTCAGAGAGGATAGAACTGGACAACTACATTATGAAGCAGTATTAGAATCTTTACTATTGGAAGACTTTGCTGATGAAAAACATAAAAATATTTTTGGAGATTATGACGAATTTATCCATTATGTTCCAACAGGTGCCCGAAAAGAAATAGATATTCTCCTGATAAAGTACGATGGGGATGAAATAATATGGTACCAAATATTGGAGTTGAAACCTTCTAAGTTTACTATGATTGAATTACAACGTCTGATTGATTATGAGAAATGGTTCATAGAAACCAAAGCAGAGACACCTCTTCAGGTTCATCCTGTTGGTATAGCATATGATTTTAGCCAAGAAGTTATAGATTTTGTTAGGGGGAGAGAAAAATATAGAGAACGCCCTATACGTTTAATTAAATATTCCTTTGATAGGAATACAAGACAGATAGACTTGGAGGTGGTTGTATGAATTATGAGCGATTTACAACAATTCTAAATAAGCATATATTTGAAGGAGAAAGAAGAGATTTATTAAAAAAGTTAGCAGAAAGACCAGAGCGATTTATAGGCTTGTTTAGACCCACTAAACCAGGAGCAAAGATACTTCAACATTTACTTCAATCCCATGAAATAAGATTTGGAGATGCTATTGAAGAACTCATAACAGAAATTATAGCTGGTTTAGGACATAGGAATCTCCCAAAGACCATCAGAAATAGTAATGATGAAATTTTATCCCTTGATCAGTATTTTACAAACGGCAGTACATATTATTTTATTGAACAAAAAGTACGAGATGACCACGATTCAACAAAAAAGAGGGGGCAAATAAACAATTTAGAAAAAAAATTAGAAGTGCTACATAACCTTCATGGAAATAATTTGGTTGGAATTATGTACTTTATTGATCCAGATTTGACTAAAAATAAGAATTTTTATGTTGAGAAATTGCGAGATTTTGCTGAATTTTACGGTGTGGAACTATATCTCTTTTATGGACAGGAATTGTTTGAATATTTCGATGTCCTTCAAATGTGGAACAACATAATTCAGTGGCTAACAAGATGGAAAAATGAATTACCAGATTTACCCGAGATAAACTTTGATGAAAATCCGGAAGAAAGTTTCGATGAAATTAAAGATTTGGAACTAAGAAACTGGAGAAAAATATTACAAAACAATAGACTATGGGAGGATGGAATAATATATGTCCTTTTTAGGACTGGTGAAACTCTTAGGTTAATGCAAGAATATTTCAGACGACAAGATTCAACTCCATATAGGAATCTTGAAAGGCCGTTAAGAGAACGGTTAGAGGAGTACTATGAGAGGAGGCAGGCGTGATGCGGAACTCTTCGCCTGCTATCGCAGGCTCGCCCTTCGGGTCTGCTAACAGGGGATATGTTAGGCGACATGCACAAATAACAAAGGAATAGAGGATAAAAATGTCTGTGGTAGTCTTGTTTGGTGCGGGTGCAAGTTATGGTGCTGGTGGAGTACTCCCGTCTGCTCCACCATTAGGCAGTAGCCTCTATCGAGAGCTGGTGTCAATGTTTCCTGCGACCTGGGGCGCTCTCCCTCCATCGTTGCAAACTCAGTTTTATGCTAATTTTGAAGATGGAATGAGTGCTTTATGGGACAGGGGTAGCCATGCGATAC
The DNA here is from genome assembly GCA_021161405.1 of Candidatus Iainarchaeum sp. Lineage (GTDB taxonomy): Archaea > Iainarchaeota > Iainarchaeia > Iainarchaeales > JAGHAR01 > JAGHAR01. Next base: position 826 of record JAGHAR010000046.1, on the reverse strand, counting down.
CGGTATTGATGCAACAAATGGCGATATTTTTTGCTCGCTATCAACTCTCCTCGCAAAGAGTAGATGGCTATTCTAAGCTTTTGGATGCTCTTACATCCTCAAGAAAGCCAGTGCTTTTTTCCTCCCTCAATTATGACTGTTTATTTGAAGTTGCGGTATCAATGGCTGGTAGAGCAGTGAACTACTTTGATAATACCCCTGCATCAGATTCAGATATTGCAATATGGAAACTTCACGGTTCCTGTAACTTTCTACCTCATGGTGGTGTGACTGCTACAAGAGGAGTTAGCTTTGGCCCTGGAGTTACTTTTGGAACGGGTATTCGACCAGTTAACCCTAATGAGGTTGCAACCTATTGTACAAGTAACACGGCCTTATATCCAGCGATGGCTGTCTATGCTCGTGGTAAACCCATTCAAATCGCACCAGAAATTATTCAGCGAATACAAGGGTTTTGGACAACCGCGATAAAATCCGCATCTACAGTGATCATTGTCGGTGCACATCCTCATATAGCAGACAGACATGTTTGGGAACCACTGTCAGCAACCGAAGCTAAATTACTTTTCGTAGGCAATAAGGGGGCATTCTTAGATTGGCAATCGAAGTATCGAATAAGAGGAGATTCCATTTATCTTGGACATCGTTTCGATTCCTCTATAAAAGCAATAGTAAAAAATCTATGGTGAATATTAACTGCACGTCGCCTAACACAGCATATACGCCTCACTTCGTTCGCCTAAATTTTGGCTACGCCGAAACTTCAGATACGCTCGGAACGTTAGGCGAAAGAGCCACTAAAAAAGCGAATTTGTTTTCACTACGT
>JAGHAR010000131.1 GCA_021161405.1 Candidatus Iainarchaeum sp. | reverse complement strand
CTTCAAAAATTTATTGGTAATTATGCTGATTATGGCATAGATACTAATGGAAATGGCTTGTTTGATTATCTTGCTGTAAATGTAGAATTAGAGATAACTACTTCTGGCGAATATACTATAGAAGGTTGGCTTTATGATGGAGATGGAAATCCTATAGAGATAGCCAGTATTACCGAACATCTAAATGAAGGCTTACAAACAGTGACTTTAAACTTTAATGGAATTTCTATTTATCAAAATCAGGTTAATGGTCCATATTATGTAAAGTATCTTACTTTAAGAGGTAGTGGAATAATGGATTTTGTAGAAGATGCTTATACTACTTCTTCCTATGAATTTACAAAGTTTGAAAAGCCACCTGTTCCTCTTGTTGCTCTTACTGGAAATTATTCTGACTATGGTAAAGACATAGACGGGAATGGTATTTTTGACTATCTAACTATAGAAGCAGAAGTAATGGTAGCTGATTCTGGTAATGTAGTTATAAAAGGAAGATTGATGGATGTAAATGGTGAAGAAATAGTTTGGGCAGAAAACACTGCGTATTTAGAAGCCGGTGAGCCTCAAATAATAGAGCTTAATTTTGATGGAGACGCTATCTATGACCATAAAGTAGATGGGCCTTATTATTTAAAAGATGTGTATATCTATCATACAGGTGATCCCAGCCAGGCAGATTATGTTAAGGACGCATATACTACTGATTTTTATCCTTATACTGCTTTTGGAGAGGCTGAAGTTCCTGGCGACCTTGACAGTGATGGTGATGTTGACCAAAACGACTTAAACATTCTTCTTACCTACCGCAATCAGCCTGCTAGTGAATGTCCTGAGTGTGATATTGATGGTGATGGAATAATCACAGTGCTTGATGCAAGGAAGCTTGTGCTTCTTTGTACAAGGCCAAGGTGTGCGACAGAGTAAAATTTTTGTTTGACAAAGGATTGACTAAAAAATAAAATAGTTAACAAATAAGGTTACAACAGGTAGTGATGCTTTGGCTTAGGTGGCATTGGAATTTTGAGGAGGAAGAAGGGTTAAAAATCAAAGCAGGCTCTTAATTTTATAATTTAGAGGAAAAAATACAGAAAGACTTTTATTTTATACTATTTATAAGATTTGATCAAAAATTCGGAGGAGTGAGCAATGTATAAAAAATTAGGAGTTTTTGTCTTAGTATTTATCGTTATTGTAATAAGCCCTTCATTATCTCTTGGTCAACCTCAACAAGATATATGGTTTGATGATTTTGAGACTGGTGGTTTTACTAAATGGGATTTGACATACGATGTTCCAGAGATTGTAAGTTATGATTCACATTCTGGAAGTTATGCTGTTGAACTAGAGGGTGGTTATGAAGAAACATATAAACAGGGCTCTCAAAGACATGATGCAATTATAAAATATTTTCCTTATACTCCACAAAGAGCAACAGTAGAGGCTTGGGTTAAGGTAACCCAATGGAGTCAATCTCTGTCGGATATTTGTTTCATATTTATAAATACCATACATGGAATGCCCTATAGAGAATGGACAGATAGGATAGGTAGATTCCATATGTATTCCGAGACTGGTGGATACTATTGGACAAAAGATACTCCACTTAGTGCTAGATTGCGCTTTTCCCATAATTTACCAATGCATCGATGGGTTCATTTAAAACTGACCTATGACTCTAGTAATGGTGGAGTTGTAAGGTATTACGAAAATAATATACTACGGCTTACTATTGAAAATTTTGGTACTGAGATAAATGGTTTTTGCTTGCTAGCAAAGGGCTGTTGTGGGCCTATAACATTTTTAGTTGACGATATTTCGTACAGTATTGAAGAGGCAGGTCCTCAAACTGGTGCAGTAGAAGGCTATGTTACCGATTCTGCTACTGGAGGCCCAATTAAGGGCGCAGAGGTATGTGTAAATGGTTATTGTGACGAAACAGATGAGGATGGATATTATCTGATAGAGGGTATCCCTATTGGTCAATATCAAATCTGTGCTAATGCTGAAGATTATGAGGAAGATTGTAAGAGTATAGAAATCACAGCTGGTGTTACATTGCAAAGAGATTTCCAATTGGTCCAAATTCTAGACCCACAGCTAAGATTGCTCCATCTGATGAACGATTATTTCGACTTCTATGAGGAATATTATGATTATGACGACGAACTAGATTGCTCAATAGGCAAATGTTCAGATCAGTCTAAAACTAATGTTTCGGAACTTGAAGATGATGATATTTGGATAGTTGAACTCTACCCGGTTGCTGTCGGTTTCATGCAGGGAGATGATTTATCCTGTCAAATTGATGGTAATACTTGGTATAAAGGGCCAGATCCTGAAGGAAGGACAGCTATTGAGCTGCAGCTTGATGTTGCAGATTTTATCCCGGATGTACCAGGTAGCAGTGAGATCCGCGATTTTTTACAAACGTGGTTTGAAGGTGGTGCGACATTTTCTGGGGCTGTTGCACATGCGAAAGCTCAATGTGAGGGAAAACATGAAGCAGAGGTTCCGGTTAGAATGGAGGTAAAAGGTGGGGCAAGCGGTCTTCCAGTGGAAGTTTCTGCAGGTTCTGAATTTTGTATGTTTTACAACCCTGAGACTGATAATCTCGACTGTTTTGTGCCAGATCCGCTGCAGATAGACGGTGGAATCCATACCAGTTTATCTGAAATAAGTCGGCATTATTCATACAACGTGTTTGATAACTTGATAGACATAGATGTGGACATACATTTGCTGCCAGAAATAGGATTAAAGTGTAATATGAGAACGCCTCTGGTAGGACCAATATCTCCGGTGGCTCTTGTAGCTGCTTTTGCAGGATTTGTCAATGTAGACAGTGATATCTCAGTTGAGTCTGAATTACCAATATTTGCTGAACTGGAGGTGGTAGGTAATCCTTATATAATTATTGAGGCTTTATACTCTGCTGATTCAGTGAACTCAATAAAATCTCCTTATTACTATGATCTTGAACAGGTTACCTATAATAATCTCGAATCCGGGGACATGGGCTTTAGAGTACATGTTAAACCTGATTTAAGATTAAAAGGGATAATTGATCTTCCTGATCCGTTACCAGACATAGATGTAGATTGGACACTACCTATTCCTGAATTTGAACATAGGGAAGGAATTACTGAAATTAGGGTAGGTTCTCCCGTTGACCTCCACGTTTACGATTCTACGGGTCATCATGTGGGGACAACTCAAAGTGGGATAGAGAAAGAAATTAAATATAGCAATTATTTTGAAATAGATGATGAAAAGTTAATAACAGTTCCGTCATCACTGGATAGAATCAATGTCGTAGTGGTCGGAGAGGAACAAGGAACTTATAACCTTCATATCAGAAACTTTCTTGACATTATAAATTCAGGGGGAGAGATTATTTTTACCCCGTTTGATTTTGAAATGAAAGATGTGGCAATTCAGGAGGGTGAGGTCGACTATTTAGATATCGATTTTGATGAAATCAAGAAGGGAATACAAAACAAGGTGAACATGGGACTAGAGATAAATCAAGCCATACAGGAAACCGTGGGTGCCTTAGATTTTGACCAGGACGGAACACCGGATATTGTTGACCACAGTCTGAATTTCGACAAGCCGCCTCTTTCTTTAATCACAGAGGATATTGAAGCCGGAGTGGGGCAAAATGTGATCTTATCAGCAAAATTGCACTATCTTGGTGACCCCATGAGTGACAGAGAAATTTTGTTTTTTGTTGATGGTAATCCAATTGGAAGCGCTATAACAGATAGCTCTGGTACTGGAAGCCTAAATTATCAAATTCCCGTAGATCTCAACATTGGTGATCATTGCTTAAAAATTGTCTTTCCTGGAAATGAGCAATATGGTCCAAGCCATACAACTGCCACTCTTACAGTCGTAAACCTACCTCCTGACATTCAATTAATGAGTCCTCATAATGGCGAGACACTGTCAGGGATTGTATCTATAACTGGACAAGTAAAAGATACAGACTTAGCTTTCCTTAATCTGAAGATCGATGGCAGTAAGGTTAGTACTATCCTCCCCTATGATTGGAACACGACAAAATATGTTGATGGACTTCACCTTATCGAGCTAGTTGCAGGGGATGAGTTTGGTAATACAAGTATTGAAAGGCGACTGGTTTATGTAAGTAATATTCCTCCAGGTGACCTAGATGGCGATGGTGATGTTGATTTAGATGATCTAAACATCCTCCTTACCTACCGCAACCAGCCTGCAAGTGCATGCCCTGAGTGTGATATTGATGGTGATGGAGTAATTACTGTGCTTGATGCAAGAAAGCTTGTTTTACTTTGCACAAGACCAAGGTGTGCGACGGAGTAGACGTTAGAACGTGTGAACGTGTCAACGTAAAAGGAGGCAGGGTCTTCACTGGGAGAGCTTACTGACCGAAACATTATAAACTTACCAGGGGAGGAGTGCTATGAGGCCAATTATTTGCTTAGGTGAAAAATTGGCTATACTAGTAAAAGATTATAAAAAGTCAGCTATTACAGCTTTTATACTTTTATTTATCTTTAATTATTCAGCAATAGGGGCG
>JAGHAR010000074.1 GCA_021161405.1 Candidatus Iainarchaeum sp. | reverse complement strand
CTTTTACTGCCACTCAAATACCAAATATTTCTAACAGAACTTATCCTCCAAGCTTAGCTGGACCGCTATATCCCAGCGGTATACCAATATTACCACAAGAAGATCTCGAAGAAATAATTAAAGAAAAAGGGGTAGAGGAAGCGTATCTATCCTATAGTGACATTGAGTGCAACGAGTTTATGGAAATAATGTCCAAGGTCTTAAGTGCTGGTGCAAAGTTTTCAATACCATCACCAGAACAAACAATGATAAAATCGCCTAAGCCCGTGATAGCTGTTTGCGCATCCCGTACAGGTGCTGGCAAAAGTACGGTTTCACGTTACATTTCTCGTTACCTTAGGGAACAGAAAGTCAAGTTTGTAATTATTCGGCATCCCATGGCATATGGAAGCTTTGAGCCATCTTGGCAACGCTTCGAAAAACTTGAAGACCTCGAGAAATATAAGTGCACGATAGAAGAGAGAGAAGAGTATGAGAGTCATATAAGAATGGGAAACATAGTTTACGCGGGTGTTGATTACGGGGAAATTTTGAAACATGCTGTGAACGAAGCAGATATTATTTTATGGGATGGAGGAAATAATGACTGGCCTTTCTACAAGCCAGATATATGGATTACAGTAGTAGATCCCCTGCGTCCAGGAGGAGAAGTAGAATCATTTCCTGGCGGAGTAAATACTCGGATGGCGGACATAATAGTTGTTAACAAGATCAACGTTGCACCAAAGGAAAACATCGAAAAGGTAGTTGAAAACGTGCGTAAAATAAATCCCGGGGCCGTTATTGTGAAAGTAGCTTCTGAATTATCGGTAGATAATCCAGAATTAATTAGAGGCAAAAAGGTACTTGTAGTAGAAGACGGCCCTACGGTCACTCACGGTCATTTAAGCTTTGCGGCGGGCTATATAGCCGCAAAGAAATGCGGAGCGAAAGAAATCGTTGACCCGAGGCCCTACGCTATAGAGTCTATTCGAAAAGCCTTCGAGAAATATAAACACATAGGCCCCGTCCTTCCTGCTCTTGGCTACGGGGAGAAACAGATGAAGGAGCTAGAACAAGTCATAAATGAAGTTGAAGCGGATGTTATTGTGCTTGGAACCCCCTCGGATATTTCTAGGTATCTAAATCTTAACAAGCCAGTAGTTAGAGTCTCCTATGAGATTAAAGACGTAGAGGTTCCGTCTCTTCAAAACGTGATCTACGAACTGATGAAAAAGAGGAAAATATTACATTAAGCAAAGTTGTTTTATTGCTTAGAGGCGGTTTATTTGTCCAAGCTTCAAATTGCACTTGACTTAACAAACTTAGACTATGCGTTACAAATAGCTAAGGAGATAATCAACGAAGTTAGAGAAGAAAATATAATAATAGAGGCAGGTACCCCCCTCATAAAATCACATGGCGTGAAAGCTATAACTCTTTTAAAGGAAATTAGTAAAGGAGTAAGCGTCTTTGCTGATACTAAAACTATAGATGCTGGTTGTGTTGAAGCTGAAATAGCATTTAGAGCAGGCGCCAAATATGTTTCAGCGTTATCCTTTGCTGCTAGTGAAACCATAAAAGACATGATAGAAGTTGCAAATATATATGGGGGCAAGATTGTAGTAGATCTAATTAACAATAGCGATCCATACTTAGCAATCACCGAACTACAAGAGTTGGGTGTTGAAGCTTTTTGTCTTCATATAGGTGTTGATGTGCAACGAAGAAGAGGAATAACAATGGAAGATTTAATAGATGAAATCTCTAAACTTCGAGAAAACTTTCCTCAAACAATCTTGGCTGCAGCAGGAGGAATAACGCCTAAAACGGCTGAAACACTTTCACGTATTGGTGTAGATATAATCGTTGTAGGAGGCTATATAACCCGCGCAAGAAATCCGCTAAAAGCTACTAAACAAGTTTTAGCAGCGATCAGTTAATTAACTGTTAAAAATAGGTTAATGCGAAGAGGAGCCATGGAAATTCAAGACGGAAAGGTTATATTATCTTTGGACGAGCTAAAACGGTTATATCGGTACATTTTAACACACTGCAGGGAAATATGCCCCCAGATAAGAAACCCAGAAACATGCATACTTGTCAGTAAGATAGGTATCCTGTTAAAAAGCCCACCACCATGCTTCGAAGATTACGGTTCTTTCACAAAAGAAACGTTCCAAAAACTAGTTGCAGAAATCGAGAAAAGATACAGTATGCCTATCGAAAAATTTGTTGAAAAAGTTGAGAAAGAAGGGCCCCAAAATCTTCAGGAACATATTGACCTTATAGACGGTAGATTTGCCATCGAAGTTGTCAAAGCTTACGAAAAAATGGAGAATTCCCGAGAAACTAGTAGACAACATCGCCGCCAGTAAAATGTCTCAAAATTTCTGCAACCAATTCAGTGTAGCCATACATTTTCGTAGCCGAAACAAAGAATATAGGTGCAATTTCCAGAAAATCTTCGATTAAATTCACAATTTTTGTATTTATTGTCCTCTGTTCGCCAATCAATTCTGCATCAAGTGCACGCAACAGGTTTTCACGAGAATTTATCCACGTCAAGATCTTCTCTTTAACGTCTTCTCGGACTAAATCAACTTTATTAAACACTTGGATAAATGGAGTAAGATATCGATAGTAAGTGGAAGCAGACAAGAAAAGAGAGGAAACAAAGAGAGATGGCGATGAAGCAAGAATTGTATCAACTACAAAAATCGTTAAAATATGAATATCGGCATCCCGAAATTGTTGATAAATTGCTTCGCCACTTTTTCTAAAGACAAAAACCTCCATTTGACCTGGGGTATCAATTAATATCAAGCCTTCATCCAAGCTTATTCGTTCAATAAGCTTCGGAAGATGTTCTACCATTAAATCCGTAGCTACAACTATAGCACCGTTAGGACCAAGTCTGTGTGCATGCATAATTTTGGGAGCGAACACGTATTCCCTAACATCGAGATCAGGCAGATAAGGTATTTTTTCCGCTGCTGGGTCTAGGTTTATGGTTTCAACAGGCACGTCATTTGCCTTAAGAAAGTCTGATAAACTAGCTGTAAGAGTCGTTTTTCCACTTCCTGCAGGTCCAACTATGAAAATTGCTAACTTTTTCACGGAGATTTATTCCCCTTTATCCACCATTCATAATATTCTTCTATTTCGCTTTTTTCATCTTCTTCTACGTAATTACGTCTCCTGTATTTTTCAATCTCATCTCTAGTTAGCATTAGTCCACAGTTTGTGCAGATATAAACCTTAAGTCGTCTATCGTATTTCATGTAGCCGTTACATTCTGGGCATCGTGGCATCGCGTTAAAAATGCACTTTGGGTTATTAAAAATTTAGACCAAAATCTTTGGAGTAATATTCTGCATAGAAGAGTATAAATATGGGTATTGAAATAGGCTTTTCGCAGTAGTTTAATGCAACGGTGCTGAGGGTGCCTATTGAATGACACAACCTTTAGAAGATCCTCAAGCGTTGAAACAGAAACTAAACGAACTCAGAGAAAAGGTAAAAGTTCTGGAAGGTGAAGTGAACGAACTCAGGCAAAAAAGAGACGAGTTAAATGCAAAAGTAAAGGAACTTTCAGCAAGGATCAGGGAGATACGTGAAGAACTGCTTAAAGATGTTGACAGGTTAAAAGAGCTTCGCGAAATGAGGAACAAGATGCTGGAAAAAATAAAATCCCTTAAAGAGGTAAAATCTACGCTTCGTGTAGCTATCACCCAGTTAGTGGAAGAGAGAAGAGAAAAACTGCAGCGTATCAAAGAATTAAAGAGCTTAATGGGGAATAGGCGAGTAAACATCGAACGCCTAGAAGAAGAACTAAGAAGACTTGAATGGGAGTATCAAACTAAGACCCTTTCTCCAGAAGCTGAGCGATTCTATGTTGAAAGAATGAATCAAATAGAGTCTATCTTAACGCGTGCTAGAGAGTATGAAAAACTAAGGCTCGAAATAAGTGATTTAAACGAAAAGATAACACAGTTAAAGAACGAGTATTCAAGAGCGGCGGATGAGCTGAAGGCGATCTCCGAGGAATATTTGAAAATCAAGAAAGAATATATGGAGTTAAAGAAGAAGCGTGACGAACTTAAGAGTGAAAGAGATGCTTTAAAGGAGAAAAGAGAGGAACTTAGAAACCAAGCAAACGAATATCACGCAAAATATCTCGAAAAGAAGGCTGAACTAGCAACGCTAAATGAAGAGCTAGAGAAAGTAAGTATCCTATACAAGGCGACTATACTCTCAAAGAAAGCCGAAGAAAGAAGAAAAGTCATGTGGAAAGAAGCGCAGAAAGTACTAGAGAAATACAAGCGTGGCGAACCGCTTACACTAGAAGAATTTAAACTACTTGTTGAGTTTAACTTAGTACAAACAAAATAGTCAGAGACGACACTGCGAAAATAAATATTATCTTTATCTTAACACTATTTTAATACAATTAAGTGAGGTAGTAGGTAGTGATGGTACAGAGCGAGGAAGGAATGCTAGTACTTTGTGTTGACATAGACAATGACGTAGGGGAAAAACTCGGCATAAAAACTCCAATAGTCGGCGAGAAACAGGTTCTTAATGTAGCGTTAAAGTATGCGTTAACCGATCCGGAAGATTCCGATGCAAATGCTATGTTTGCTGCCATTAATGAATATAGGAGGCTGAAAAATGAAGAGGGAATAGAAAATGTAGAAGTAGCTGTAATAGCGGGAAGCCCAAAAGGAGGCGGAATAGCCGGTGTAAAAATAATAAAGGAGCTAAACGAAATTATAGCTAGAGGAGGATATAAGTACGCCGTTTTAGTTTCCGACGGCCCAACAGACGAAGAAATTCTACCAATAATACAAAAATACATAACCGTTGTGGGGGTGCGCAGAGTAATAGTGCAGCAATCAAGAAGCATGGAGGAAACTTTTGTCTTGCTAGCAAGGTACCTAAGAAAATTGGTGGAGGAGGAACAGTATAGGAAATACACGCTGGGTATACCTGGAACATTTATCCTACTTTACGCAATCCTCTCCGTCTTAATTCCCGGGTATATATGGCATGTATCTATGCTAATTATCGGAATAGTACTTCTAATCAAAGGATTCTCGCTAGACCAAACAATAGCAGACCTTTATCATTTATTCCCCATTACTCTGCTCGCAAGCTCTATAGCTTCCTTTCTCTTCTTCATAGCTTTCATAGGGGGAATTCAATATGTATCAAATCTTTCAGGAATAACAGCAACCGAAGCTCTTGGATACTTCTTAACAAGCTTAGTAGGAGGGCAAATATATGTGGTTGACCTAATAGTAATGGCACTGACTCTTCCCCTAGTTGGGCGTATAATAGATCAAGCTCAACAAGGCCCAAAACCGTCCGATGTAGGGGCTCTAGTGTTCATCATTACTCTCCGTCAGGTCCTAAT
>JAGHAR010000128.1 GCA_021161405.1 Candidatus Iainarchaeum sp. | reverse complement strand
GAATTTTGCACCCAGTCTAAGTAGCGACGGCAGAGTTTCAAAACTTTGTTTACCCGCTTTTCTCCTATGTCATATACAATCAGAACGTACATTTTAACCTTTCCATGGAGTATATTCTTTTTCTCCTATGATGTGCTTTTCTATCTTGTACAGTTCGAGTCTAATGAGATACCTGTATGAAACATTTCTCTTTAAACGTGGGTGTTTAAAGGTGGATTTCAATTTTTCATCATACGCCCTCACAAAAATTTCTTTGCCTTTATCATTCATGTATATTCCATCAAGGTGCTTTGCAAAGTGCTTTGCTTGTACTTGCTTCTTATTTATGAGAGAAAATATAAGCCTGTCCACGATAATAGGTTTGAATATTTCAGCGACATCGAGATTTAATGAGAAACTTCTGAAATTAGTTGCATGAAGAAATCCTATTCGTGGATCAAGATGTGTTCTGTATATCTCTCCAAGAACAGTTGTATAAAGCACTGAATTACCAAAGCTGATAAGTGCATTAATCCTATTTAATGGAGGTCTCCTTGATCTATTTACAAACTCGAAGCTTTTGTCGCTGATAATCTTGTCAAAGCACTTGTAATAAAGGTCTCTGAAATTTCCTTCAATTGCCATGGCTTCATCTATGGTCTGAGTATCTTCGAGACATTCTTTGAGTTTCTTTAAATTCTCTATTTGCCTTTCCAAAGATTTTCCTCTTCGATTGTAGTAATTCAAGACTGAAAGCATGTTATCCATTGAACCTCTTATAAATAATTTCGCTAATCCAAAGCGCTTTCTCATATCATTATAAAAGTTTGCCTGTTCTAAGATAAGAAAACCAGAGTTCAAATGTTCACGCGGGTAATATGTTCCTGAGTAGTAATCATAACGATTAAAAAAATGAAGGATAATCTGTTGTTTTGTAAGAAATTCGAGTACTCTTTTGTTTAGATCAAGTTCTCCAAAAACGTAGATAGAGTCTGTCTGTTCTACTGGTAGATGAACCCTCTTTTTATCTTCTTTTTCAAAAACAAGCGTATTATTCATTCGCAGTAATTTCCCTGAAGTGAATAGATATAACACTCTCTTCATACATCACACCCAGCAATAAGTGTAATAAGCACAATTTTTACAACGGTTCTGTGATCTTTCAATTGGAGGGATTGGACTATCAACTAACTTTTGAATCTCATCACACATATTCCGAATACGTTTTTCTTCTTCTATCTCGAGAACAACAGGTAATCGCTTGTTTTCCTTTGGAATAAGGATCAATCCCTCCGCTTCAACTCCCATTTCTTTGAGCTTCATTAAATAGAAAAGCAATTGATCACGCGCTCCCTCAAGGGAATACTTTGATTTCTTAACTTCCCCCACAATCGTTTTGCCTTTACCTTTTTGAACAAGATCGAGTTTTATGTTATCTATGACAACGTCCTTTTCCCCTTTATTTTCATATGCAGTTTCGTGGAGAAGCCTTCCGAGAGCAATAAACACATTGTCTTGTTCTGGAATCATTTTGTGAGCCATCAACCAAGCTTCACGCTTGCAATTTGAAAAGGAAAGAACAAGGCTCCCATTAATATTAATCACAGTAGAAATTATCTCCTTCTGGGTTTAACCCTGTTTTCCTATCATAGTACCTTTCAAGTTCATCAGATGATATGTAGCAAAACCCATTCTGAATATCAGGTAAGAAATAACCATCAGCGCCTGGATATGCGTATATTCTCAAATTCACAACATACGGAGCCAATGCCCTTATCGCTTGCTTTTTCTTGGCAAGAAACTCAAATTTTTCAACTTTGTCAACGTTTTTCGAGACAAGTTTGCAATATTCATTCCAAGCATTCGCTGCCTTTTCATCAATTTCAAGAAATACTGGAAGATTCACCGAACCTCTCATCTGCTCTATGAGGCTAAACTTACCTATTTCATCAAAGTCCAACTTCTCTAAAGCCTCAAGAAGCTCAAGAGACTTGCTCTCCAATCCCTTTTTTTCAAGTTCATCGAAATACCCATCCGATAAAGCATATATCTCTGGCTCACTCCAACTTTGCTTATCCAAGATCTGTTTTGTGGCCCAAATGATCGTAGAATCATATATCCAGGAGAAAGGTCTTTTTGATTCATCTCTTAGAAGTTCAACGATTACAAGCTTTCCTCGTGCCTTTTCTGAGGATCTATTGACCCTTCCGGCTACTTGAAGAATGCTATCAAGAGGACCCAAATCTCTGATGCAATAATCAAAACTTAAATCTACACCTGCTTCGATCAATTGAGTCGTAACTAATACACGAAACCCTTTCTTTTCTCTTATCTCACGAATAATATTCCTTCTCACAACATTTGGAATATTGGAGGATAGGCAATACAAGTAGTCTTCCTTTAATCCCATCTCTTCCCTCAGATAGTTATAGAGTTCTTTACAGCTCTTAATTGTGTTTGTGACAATCATTAACGATTTTCCCCTATCACGAACGTTTTGGACATATTCTTTGAGAACATTCCCCTTGAAGTCTTCAAAAGTCATTTCTCCAAAATAATTGACATCATATCTATCAAGTTCGTAATTACCCCTTATTAGTCTTTTCGATGAAAGCAAGAAAGGTTGTGGAACTGTAGCACTCGAGAAGATTATCGTGACACCGGCGTAACTTGAAAGATGCTTAAGCACTTCACTAATAACTTTCCAGTATTTCGGAGGGACTGCCTGAATCTCATCCAGTATAACTATCGATCCAGGCACTCTGAAAAAATGAAGATTTCTCTTGTTGGTTAAGATAGCATGAAATAAACTCTCAAATGTGGTTAAAGTTATTTCGCTATCCCACGAGTTCAATAATATATCAGCCATATACGATTCGTAATCTTCAATTTCACCATTTCTTCGACTAGTATAACTAAGATCTGTAAGATGATGTTGCTGAATCAGAACACTTGAATCAGGCTCTGTTCCAGATGCTTTCAGAACGTTAGTAATTACTTCATAAGTTTGATCTATAATGCTTAAAAAAGGCAAACAGTAGATTATCCTTGGTGTGTATCCCTTACTTTTCCTTACATCCTCTCTCTTTTTTAAAGCTAGTGACAATGTGGAAAGAGTTTTGCCGATTCCAGTTTTTCCTTTTATAGTTCCAATGCTAAAATTCAAGTCACTTATGCTCTCTTTATAGAAGTTATCTCTCATTAGATCCATCTCAGTTGTCGGATTATCGAATCCCTCTTTCTTTCTGTAAATATCCACCAAATTGGGGTCAAGTTCTACCCGAGTGAAACTATATTTTCCCAAAAATGCAGCATCAGTTCTATCAGCCCAAGAAAGAAGCGAATACAAATACATAAACATCATATAAGATTTAATATCAGCTTCTACGTTTCTTCTGAAATTTTTTCTCCATGAAATTATCCTGGGCATTAAATTAGTAACATTAAGATTGACTTTCTCTCCAAGAATTTTGGACAACCATCCTATGTAATTACTATCCATAGAAACTGTGATTTTTTCTATGACTTCTTGTTCATCATAGATCTCCACTAAAGAAGTCAATGGTTTTGCCTTACCATGATGATACTTGACAACTGCCATCCCGATAAGGATGGCCACACCTTTCTTATCATCAATTTTTCCATCAAGAAAATTTCCTAGTGCAACTGAACCGAGAATCGCATGTTGCGAAAGTTCTTTATTTACACTTCTACCTTCGAGCTTATCTTGAAAATATTTACTGGCTTTTCCAACATCATGCAAATACGCTATACCCTTAACCAGCAACTTCAATTCATACCAATTAATACCAAAAAACTTCTCTGGATCAACAACATTTCTTATGTTTTCAAGTTCTTCTATCATGAGTCTGTATACACCTTGTGAGTGCTCAGAAAGCAAACGATTTGGATGTGATTTTAAACTAATCAAATCATCATCACCGTTTCTGATTGCCCAGATATAGTCAATGTTACAACAACACTATCATTATCAACGGCATCAACGGGCACACTTTTACCATCCATCTCATAAGCAACTTCAAGATACTTTGTCACATGCCTAAATGCATTCATTGAAATCGCGTGAGTCTCTCTAAAAATTTTCAAACCGTTTTCTAATGCCAATTTTGTTCCTTCCAACAAATAAATAGCCGAATTTATCTTAGCTTTATCTGGACTAATTGTGGCATTAACAAAGCCCACATATTTCACCGTGGCAATGAATTCACTTACACCAAGATACGGAGTGTAATAGCACTCTTTGTTTCTGATCATACTTGCCAGCTTTGTTAAAAGCCACTCATCCCCGGATACATAAACTCTATAAACAGGATCCTTTATCACTTCAACCGGTACTTGGATGTGAAGAACCTTTTTTGTTGCAACATCTGACTTTGTGTAGGTATAATTCATATTAAATCTGACTTTCTTGATTGAACTCAATATTCTAACACCTGTTCTTAAGCCTGCGTTTTCAAGAACTTCAAAGTGATGGCTTTGCCCAAAGCCACCACTATCAACTCCTAAAATTGCTCCAATAAGTCCAAATATGGCGCTTCTTGGTGGGATCGCGTAAGTCAATGAGGATGTGGTTGAGTATGGTTGACGAAAGTGCGCATAATCACTCGAAATATCAAAGACGAGGACTTTCACAAGCCCTCACCTCACTCTGCCAGTGGCTTCATCTTACCATCAATTAAACTCTCAATTTTGAAGGGTTCGCCATTTAAGGTTAGCTTGAGCCTTGGGTCTATCCTGTATCTAATTTCTTTGATCTTATCGCTATATTTCTCAAGTAGCTTTCTCAACTCTGAAACTTCCAAAACAAAGTCAGAAATCCCTCTTATCTTTTCATCTGGGAGATCAGACACCAATTTTATTGCCTTGTCAAGCTCCCCTATGTGAAAATTTTCATTATCGTTATAAACTACATCAATGAGAAGCCTTGGTAATTGCTCCATTTTTGAGCGGGTTATTAGATCTTTTGTTCCTTCCCACATCGCGTCAAATAATTTATCAACATCACTGTTTGTTAAAAGAGTTTCAGTCGCACTATTTTGATTTATTACACCATAAAAAGCTATACATGAATAACTAAGAGTCCACTCTTCTCTAAAGCTACGTTGTTGACTCTCCTCTTTTCTGGTGAAAGCAGCCGTTCCTTGATGAAACTCAGGATCAACCACATGCAAAGATCTTCCAAATCTAAATTGGCACGGTCCTGTAAGAGACATGTTAATTGTTTTGATTGGAACGGTACCTCCAAACAACCTCAGATCAATGCACCTTTCAAGCAAGGCTTTCGCACCACTTTCCCTGTCATACTTTTTTCCTTCTGTCAAATCGGGAACAAGTTCCAATGCCCTTTTTTCAGAAGTTAGTGGCTCACCATTAACAAATATTTCTTCACCTTTTTTCATAAGGTAATCTCTTATGGTTCTCTTCAATCTAACATCAGATACAATATTGATTCCAGTTGCAACATCCATTCTGGGTTTATTACTATCCATCGGATCACCATTTGGATTTCCATCCTTGACATCATAGACAAACACAATCTCATGCCTATTCTTTATCGGTTCCACCTTTTTCCCCTCCTTTAAATATTTTCTTTCACATTCACTCTATTATCGAGCTCTTTTGAAGCCTCAGGTTTTTTAAATACACCAGTTGCAAGCTCGCCCACCAAAAAAGCGTAATTTAAATCTTCAATAGATGCTTTCCACTCAAATCCACTTTTAAGGGCATATTTGTCAGCCACCTGGAATAGATAAAGGATGGTGTTCTTTATTGAGGAATCCATTTCTCGAGAGTATTGCGTAATCTTCCATTTCAATTCCTTGAAGTGATTCATAAAATCTCGGGGTCTCATATTATAGGCTTTAAGCTTTAAATCGACGGTACTTACAATATTCTTCTCTCTTTGAAATCTGGATATTCTTGAATGAATTTGCCCCATTACGAATAGAAACTTCTCTTCATCGGTACGGAAAAAATCTGGATACTGACTAAAGAAGGTTTCCAACCTTTCTTCTAAGTTGTCGGCCAAAATTAAAGGCCCCCCTCCACTGAATGCTGGAGCCTATCAACGAAAAATGCAGATGTAACAAGCTGTTTAGCCTTTGTGGCAAAAGGCTTGGAATTTAGTTTAAGAGAAGATATGTACTCCAAAGTTGCTCTTTTAAGCGGTTGCAAGGAGATTTTTTCATTTTTGAAAATTGCTTCAACATAATCAAAGAAAGTTCTAAAACGACCATCCTTGAAAACCTCATAGAGCGGGCCAAACATTACTGACGGCTGATACTCCCTGGTTGCAAAGGTTAAACTCAGTTCATCTTCTATGCTTTTAGCAATATCTGATATTTGTCTCAATCTGCTTGGGGGAACATCCAGCACACTCAGATGGATTTTCATTTCTTGGTTTTTGGCTGTGTAAAAAACAAAATTGAGAGCGGTATAAACTCCCTCGGCAAGGTACAAATACATATTGATTTCAAAAGCTTTGTAAGGGTTATTTTTTTCGACAACAATATCCTTCAGCTCTTTTATTCTTTTAATTCCTCTAGATACATCCATCAAATCTTTGACATCTTCTACATCTCTGTAGTAGAATCTGGGCAATATGTAAACCTTGGAACCATAAAAATTCATACTTAAATCTTGATCCAATATCTTTTTCCCCATGGAAAGAAACGAGAAACAATTTGAGCACAGTGGCATGTTCACGTAGTATTTTTTGTCGTTCAATTCATAAGCGAATCCGGGTTTATCAAATGAAGAGAATTTAAAAATTTCACTTGCTTTAAATCCTATTTTTTCCTTTTTTCCACATAAAAAGCATGTTCCTTCAACTTCAAGAGCATCGGTATCTTTCAGAATATTTTTCATGAATATTTCCTTGAATTCATCGATATCACCCGGATACTTTTCTTCTCCCCCATCCCTAATTACCACCGTATAGAACTTTCTTTCTTTTTTGGGAAGCGTGTCCATTATCTTGTCTAAAATGTCGACGATTTGTTCTTTCTTTTCGAACAATATCTTTGATATTTCAGATGCAAGCGGTGTTTTGTTGGCTTTTCCGTAATTTATAAATTTTTCGACGATTTTTTCAGATCCCTTTCCTGCACTTCTCAAGGTCAATGATATCGGCACTGACACATTTCCCTTCTTTTCTCGAAAAAGATAGTTCCTTCTTGATCTTGTTCTTTTCTCACAACGAACAAAATCAACATTGTCGCCTCTTTTGTCGAAAACAATTGCAAGTTCATGAACGTAATTATCTCCAATATCAGTAGTAAATCTTTGAGTTTGTTCAACTTTTGAAGATACCAGCTTTCCTAACTCGTAAACCGCCTTAAACACTTCTTCACCTCCCTTCAGTAAGATCAATCATTCCAAATCCCTGTGCGTTTTTGGAACCAAGCCCCCAATTAAGAGCTAATTCAATTAGTGCAACATCACCGGACAATTCAAACTTTCCGTCCCAAGCTATTACTATAAATCTTTTGTATCTTATAATCCTCTGTTTCATCTTAGTTATCGGCTTTATCGAAAATTCGTTACCTGAAAGTTTTTGATCAATTGCCTTTGCTTTTCTCAATAAATTTTCTCTAATTTGCACTTCAAACTCTTTTTCAAACGGATTATAGTAGTAGCTTTTCTTCTTTC
>JAGHAR010000057.1 GCA_021161405.1 Candidatus Iainarchaeum sp. | reverse complement strand
TATGCAAAATGTATTGATATAAGAGATGTAGATAATCCTTCAGAAGACAATATCAGTGTAACAATAAAGTTTAAAGATGGCTCGGTGGGGAATATCATTTACACTTCAATTGGTGATGATGCGTATCCAAAAGAATATATAGAGATATTTGGGGGAAAGAAAGTAGCGATTATTGAAGACTTCAAATCCTTAACTTTAAGTTTCAAAGGAAAGAAGAAAAAGCACAAACTTCATTCTCAAGATAAGGGCCACGCTAATCAAATAAATATTCTCGTAGATGCTTTAAAGAAAGGTACAGGAGCACCAATAGATTTCAAGAGCATTTATTATACAACTTTAACTACATTTAGGATTTTAGATTCTTTAAGAACATCAAAGCCAATTCAGGTTAAATAGGAGGAGTTTTCCTGTTATCGGTAACTCAAAACTTATATCAAAATTGTAAAAATCAGGATTTCGCTGGGTGGGATCCATATGATGGTTTAAACAGTACAATTTTTCAAAGAGCCATTTTTTACAAGTCTTATATTTGTCGAATATTCTGGATTCAGTTTTTTAAAAGAAGTTTATTCAATTTAAGGTGTATATTTGGGGTGCCAAAACAAAGAAATCCCAAGGGTATTGGATTGTTTGTGAGTGCATTAGTTAACCTTTGGAAGGTAACACAGAATGAAGAATATTTAAACGAGGCTCAGAATCTTGCACTATGGCTTGAAGATAATTATTCTAAGGGTTATAGTGGGTATGCCTGGGGCTATAATTTTCCCTGGCAGTCAAGAAGTGACTTCAAGGAAAAATATCTTCCCACAATTGTTGCAACCAGTTTTGTTGCTAACAGTTTTTTGGATTTATATGAAGTTACAAATGACGAAAGATATTTTAACATTGCAGCAAGTTCGGCTAATTTTATTTTAAATGATTTATATAGGTATGAAGAGGATGATAGTATTTGCTTCAGTTATGGACCCAAGGATAAAAATAGGGTTTATAATGCAACAGCTCTCGGAGCAGCTTTTTTGGCCAGAGTTTATAAGTATACCAAAGAAAACAGTTTATTAGATATTGCCAGTAAAGCTATGAAATTCGTGGTAAAAAAACAAAATCCGGATGGTTCTTGGTATTACGGTGATGCACCTTATCAGAAATGGATAGATAATTTCCATACTGTTTATAATCTTCTTTCACTGAAAAAATTTATGGATTATACGAAGAACTGGGAATACAACGCGGCTTACCAAAAAGGAATAAATTTTTACCTTGGCAATTTTTTCCTTGAAGATGGAACTCCAAAATATTACCACAATAAAATATACCCTATTGATACCCATGCAGCAGCTTGTTCTATAATTGGACTGTTAGAATTTGGGGAGAAAGAGTTGGCCCGAAAAGTTCTTAAATGGACGATCGAGAATATGTGGGGTGAGAAAAGAGGTTACTTTTATTACCGGAAATATAGGTTTTTAACTAATAAGATTCCATATATGAGGTGGGTTCAGGCTTGGATGTTTTACGCTTTAACAAAATATCTGGTGGTAAATTATGAGAGTCTGGATTGATATAGATAATGCACCGCATGTTCTCGTTCTTAGACCTATTATTGATGAACTCAAGAAAAGAGGACATGACGTTATGGTTACAGCCAGGGATTTTGGCCAGACTATTGGTTTGCTTGAACACTATGGCATAGATTATGTTAAGGTAGGTATCCATCCAGGACCCAACAAATTTAAGAAAATTCAGGGATTATTGGATAGAAGTTTAAAATTGTATAATATAATGAAAGATAAGAAGATCGACGTTGCTTTTGCCCATGCGTCACGGGGTATTGTAATTCCGTCCTTATTGTTTAAAATCCCTTTAATTATAATGTATGATTATGAATACGTTTTTGATTGGCTATTTAAAAAATTTGCCACAAAAATACTTATTCCCCATGTTATTCCCGAAGATAAACTAAGAGAGCTGAGATATCCTTTGCATAAGGTTGTTAAATACCCCGGTATAAAAGAAGAGCTTTATGTCTATGAATCCAAAATAGACCCAGAGATACCAAAAATTTTGAACTTAGACCAATCAAAGATTATAGTTACGGTAAGACCACCGGCGGATATGGCCCATTATTATAATAAAAAAAGTGGTTTTTTGATGGAGGAAATTTTGAAGTATTTAATTAAGAATAAAGAGAAGATTAACGTTATTTTTATCCCTAGGACTGTAGAACAAATAAAAAAATTTGAGTGGTTTGTTTCACAGGATTTTGTTAGAATTCCACCAAGGGCTTTGGATGGTCCTTCTCTGCTATATTTTTCCGATGTTATGATAGGCGGGGGAGGAACAATGAACAGGGAGGCAGCATTACTCGGAGTAGAGACATATTCCATATTCACCGGAAAGAAAGGAAGTGTTGATAAATTCTTAGAACAACAAGGAAAATTACATTTTATCAAAGATAAAGATGAGATTGAAAAAATTACGTTAGAGAAAAGAGATAAAAAATTGATCAAAGATAATACAAAAAAAGAAGATTTGCTCCATTTTATTGTTAATCAAATAGAATCAGCCAATGGTTAATAAAAGAACAGGAATATTCCTGATGTTTTTTGATTCAATAATGGTCTTGGTTTGTTTAGCTTCAAGTTTTATATTAAGAGGGAAACCGTTATTTACGCTACAATTTTTAGAGACTTTTTTTACTTTATTATTCCTTATGATATTAGTTAATGCCTTTTTACTTTTTTATTACCTTCACACTTATATAAATTTAAGTCGTATGGTAATAAAAGGGTTCCTGGGTTTGCTACTCGTGTATGCTTTATATGCGGTTGTATTA
>JAGHAR010000134.1 GCA_021161405.1 Candidatus Iainarchaeum sp. | reverse complement strand
GTGGAGCACATAATGTTCTTACTCTACCATGTGATAATCCTATGCTATCAGCTATCTCTCTTGCAAACATTTTACGGTTTTCCTTACATAGAACTCTAAGTATTTCTTCTTGTCTTTTAGTTAATTTTATTTTTCCTAGTCTTTCATCGCTTACTTCAGATGGCTTTACAGGTTTTTCTTCAAGTTCAAACAGTTTTTTAACATCTTCCTCGCTTGCTATTCCTCTTTCACTCGCGCCCATCTCTGGTGATGAAGGTATAATTCCGCTTTCCTCTAATTTATGTATTTCATATGCATCTATGTAGTCTGCTATCTGTTCAGCTCTCTTTATCGTTCTAATACATAGTTCTGCAAGACTGTCAATCATTTTCTTAAAGTTTTGAATTGGTACATCGCCGACTAGTTCCGAAACAATGTACCTGCACCATGCAGACGCCTGATGTAGCGGTAGAATGGTTTCTGGGAACTTTAACTTAATGTCTTCGCTGAAATGAACTATTAAGCCAGATAGATATTCTATTTCACCAGCTATGTTTGCAACGATGCTTTTTATAGGATCGACATCAACAGTATCAAGGCCTCTAACACCCCAGAACAGCGATTCCTTCCATCTTCTTGCAAGCCTTTTAAGACTGTTGTTATCGGAACCAAGTTTTTCCAACGCAACTAGGAGGGGGTTTCCGTCACAGTTTATATTGTCGTCGCTACCTATTGGATCAGAGTTGTTTACCGAGTCTTGCAGTATTTTGTTTGCCTCTTCTATTAACTGGTTAACCAAGTTTCTAAGTTTTCTTGCACGTTCCTTTAGTTCTCCGCTTAACTTGAAGCTCATTTAACAGCCTCCGAAACCTTTTCCTTCACGAATGTTGTGCCTTCAATTTTCGATGCAAGAGATGCAATTTGCCTTCTAAGTTCATATATTTCATCTCTAATGTTTCCAACTTGAGTGGTTTCACCAGTCTCTATTGATGATATCAGTTCCTTGTATTTCTTTAGATTTTCTCTGATTTTCGCTAACGCTGAAATCTGAGTGTCAATATCTCTCATGTTTGCTATTTGTTCTAGTTTAAGTGCTTCAAGTCCGCTTACACCACGTGTTATTATCAATGCTGCAAGGTCAAGACCGTCAACGTAGCTGTCAGCTATTTTCCACGCTAACGGAACTATTGTTTCAAGGGCTTTCGACAACTCTGACCTAAACTCATCGAATGCTTTTTCCAATATTTTGATTGTCCTAATACGTTCATCCGTTATCTTGAAGTTCATGTCACTAAGCGTCTTTAAACCATTTTTAAGAAACTCTTTAACCACATCGTTAGGGGCATAAGGCGCATAGAAAATTACCTCTGAAACTTCTTCATCAAAACATTTTTCTTTAAGTTCACGTTCAACATCCGAAATATCAATGTTGTTTTCCTCTTCTGTGTGAACAAGCCATGGATCGCTTTTACCTATTAGAAGTTTTTCAGCTGCCTCTGTTACATCTAACCTAAATCCGCGTAGAACCCTTCTAACAACCCTTCCATCTTGCATTATAGGTACAAGTAAATCTGTTCTGTCAGGTGAACCGTAAAGGAAAACAACCCTTTTCTTAACTGTGCTTTTTGTTTTTTCATCGTAGCTTTCAAAATCCATCATATACAGGTTTTTACCAGCAACATTTACAACATCGACAGCAACAGGTCTGCCAAGAAACTCCTCTCTATCAAGTGTACCGAAGAAAACACCTTCCTCCATAGGTACAATTTCAGGTTTTTCGCCGAACATCGATGCAATGAAAGAAGTAACTATTATACCAACTATCATACTCATAGCAATTTTATCCGCAATGGTGAAACCACTAATCAGTATGAGGATTGCTGAAACACTTAAGATGAAAACTGTTAAGAACCCATATCTATAGTCAACTTTCAACCTCTTCTTTTCGTTCGCCAACTTCTTCTACCTCCTTTTCTTCTTCTATTTTTTCAGTTTTTTCACTACTTGAAATACTTGGAGACGGACGGACCTTTTCGATACTACGTTCAAATACCTGCGTCGATGCAATTAAACCAATTCCACAGCCAATAATTATGTAAAAAACATATGTGACATATTCATATAAAGTGACTATCTTCGCTATTACAGGGCTTAGCGAAAGAACCACACCAAATATAACAAGTAGAATGCCAACTTTTATCATACCGACTTCATCCATAGGGTTCACCAACTAAGATACATAACGATATTAATATTAACTTTTCCTCAGAAAGTAAAGTGAGGAGGTATATACCGTGGAAAGGTTCTTCACAATAGAGACATTTAAAATGGCGCCTGCCTTTGCTAAGGAAAAACAAACACTCCAGAGACTTGGAATAAGAAAAATAATGTTTGGCAGAACAGTTGACGGCCAATTCACATATCTTGTGCTTCCAACTGAAATTGAACGTGTAGTTAGAATACTTGTAACTGGAGAAACAGATACTGGGAAATCTCTTTTAATAAGGGTTTTGATGGAAGGCTTCTTAGATGAAATAGTATCGTACGGTGACTGGATAAGCCATCCAATATTTGTCTTCGACTTCAAAGGAAACTACATGGGGTTAACAAAACCAAACAAATATGAAAACGATAAAATACTTCTAAAAGGATACTTCTTCCTTGAAGACAAACATATTTACGGCTTCCCACCAAAGGTTGTAAACATCTTCTGCCCACCACATGCAATACCACTATCAACAAAAACAGACGAAGGCAAAAAGAAGTTCTTACAATTGATGAAAGAATACAGAGTTAGAAGGATTTGGAGAATGCCTTGGAGATTCATAACGGATCCAAGTTGGCTTGTAGGATTGTTCAAAATGAGAGACATACAAACATCTTGGTTAGCATATTTACATCCAATACTTGCAAAACTTTCAATAAGAGAAAACATCACAATAGATGATATTCTGAAAGGCGGCGGCTTACTGGAAGAAGAAATAAAGAAAATAGATGATGCAAGAATCAGAAATGCGCTTTACACATTCATAGATAAGTGGAGAAGATTCAGATACATGTTTACAGATGAAGATGCATTAACTAAACATTTAGGTGACAAGTTTAGCATAAATGTACTTACATTTCTACCGACAAGCGGGCAAACATACAGCAACAATCTATGTTTCCTAGTTGCATTAGAATCGTTAATATCAAGTTTACAGCACATGAAACTTAAAACACAGCCAGTATTCATATTCCACGACATGAGAAACATACTGGATCCAAAGGCACCATTCTCAACACAAATAGTAAATGCATTAACAAGACTTGTCTACGGTCAAGCGAGAACAAAATACCACGGATATATTGTTATATTTGAAATTCAAAACGAAAATGCACTTCCAAGTATGCTTACAACTAGAGAACTAAGCTACCACTACATTTTCAGATGCAAGTGGAAAACGGGTCTAGGTAAATATTTTCCATCTGGTGGTTTCTGTGATTACATAGATAATTACCATGGAACAACAATTGAAAACATAGTTGTCAGACCCCCTAGAACAAACTATGTGATGTGAGGTGTTATTAAATGGATGAAATAAAGCTGAGATATACTTGGTGGTGGTTTATAAGCGATAAATGTCCAGAATGTATTGAACTTGCAGGAATGATTAAAGGAGGAGGGTTAAAATCTCTCTTCGTCAACAAATCGAAACTAGGAGACATACTTATGCAGAACGGTTTTGACATAGCCAACTTAGAGTTCATAAATAATGGATGGGCATACATAGATAGAACAGTTTCAGTTGAAGCTCAAATAAGAAACCTAACAAAGCAACTATCAAAAAGATTTAACGTAAACACGTACAGAATTTACAAGGAAACAAAAACCCTAAAAAAAGACGGTATACAATACTTCATAGATAGAATGTTCTTTGTTGACCCATCAGTTTCACCGTACATGAGTATGTCTTTTGGAGTAAAGTATATTCCAGCGGTTATTTCACCGTTTGCAAGGTCATACCTTGAAGAGGGAATAAACCCGCAAACACCTATAGAAGAACTTGAAAAACTACTTTTCGGAGGAGAATATAAACTGATATATCATACAAGGAAGCGTCTACGTACGGAACCTATATGGACATACGTATTTGAGAGAAAAATGAAACTACCGTTTACAAGACCTAAACCATTCTGAAAATTATTGGCGCCAAGAAGATTTTTTCTTTGGCTTCTTCACTACAGTATTTTTCTGCAAGCCATTTCCAATCTCCTTTCATTACTCTAAGACGTTCAAAAACATCTTCTGGCACATCTACGAACCACCTACTACAGCCATACGGGGTATTTTTACCAAGCCAACAAACAGCCAACACATAGTATTTACCATCCATTATGAAAGGAACCCCACCATAATGAGTCTTAAAAACTGGAATACCGTTATCTATAACCCTACAGTTGTAAATAAATTTACACACATTCTCTTTTGTCCAAGGTATTCCTTCAGTTTTTGCAGCTTCAATATATTTCTTGTGCATAATTTCACGCCAAATGCTTCTCCATTTACCTCTCTCATCAAATATGTCCTCTCTAACTCTTTTCTCCTTAACCCATTCAGCGCCAAGAGTAAACATACGGTCACCCCCTAATATACTCGGGTTTCTTACCTATTGGTTTTTTACAATATGGGCAAATAAATGGACAGACATTATTTTTACATTTAATTTTACTGCTACAGTTGCTGCATGTAACTTTCATCTAGTGAGACCTCTTCAATCTATCAACAAATCTTTCGATGTACTCTGGTCTAACTACGACTCTTACTGGTATCCATCGCAACACTACTTCTGTTGCAATCCAACCCAAAACTATGAATGAAATTGGTATCCAAAGCACTACTAGCAGCCAAGCTATCCAACTGTATCCTGGAAGCCATGTTGGCAGCATAAAGGCCAAGTAGTAGTAT
>JAGHAR010000015.1 GCA_021161405.1 Candidatus Iainarchaeum sp. | reverse complement strand
CATATATGTTATTTTACCGCCAGAACTTGAAAGAGTAATAAGAATACTGGTTACAGGTGAAACAGATACAGGTAAGTCGCTGCTTATAAGAGTTCTCATAGAGGGATTTTTCGACGAGATTATATGGTTTAAAGATCGGATTCGACATCCCATATTCATATTTGACTATAAGGGAAACTACATGGGAATCACCAGGCCAAACCAATATGAGAGGGACAAAGAGTTTTTAAAAAGCTTTTTCGGTTTTGATGATGACAATATTTTTGGTATTCCCTCAAAGTTTGTAAATATTTATGCTCCTCCCCATGCTATTCCAGTTTCAACTGCAACCGAGGAAGGTAAGCAGAAGTTTTTAGAGCTTAAAAAAACTTTTAAGGTTACTAATGTTTGGCGTATTCCTTGGCGTTTTATTTCTGATCCAAGATGGCTTGCAGGTCTATTCAAAATAAAAGATATACAGACATCATGGATGGGTTATTTACATCCTATACTTGAGAAAGCCATCTCGAGGGAAAATGTAACTATGCGTGAAATAATTAAGGAGGGGGGGATACTGGAACAGGAAATCGAAAGTATAGGTGATACAAGAACCAGAACAAGTCTCTACACATTCCTAGATAAGTGGAGAAGATACTCATATATGTTTAGTGAAACAGACCCTCTTGTACGTCATTTAAGTGATAGGTTTAGTGTAAATGTCTTGACTTTCCTCCCCACAGCGGGTCAAAACTACAGCAACAACCTATGTTTACTTACAGCCTTAGAATCCCTACTATCAAACTTACAGCATACAACTATAAGAACCCAGCCAATATTTATTTTCCACGATCTTAGAAACGCTCTTGACCCTAAGGCTCCGCTCTCAGACCAAATTACAAATGCCTTAATGCGGCTGGTTTACGGTCAGGCGAGAACAAAATATCACGGTTACATAGTTATATTTGAAATTCAAAAGGAGAGGGCTTTACCACGTATGTTATGGCCTGAAGAACTAAGCTACCATTATATTTTCAGGATGAAGTGGAAGACAAGTCTAAACATGGATATACCTACTGGCGGAATATGTGACTACGAGGACAGGTACCACGATTTTAGGGCTAAGAATGTTGTTGTCAGACCTCCTAAAAGCCACTACGTCATATGAAGGGGTGGTTTTATGATTAAGTTGCGTTATACTTGGTGGTGGTTTCTAAGCGATAAATGCAACAGTTGCTGTGAGTTAGCTGGGATAGAGAAAGGTAAAGGTTTGAAGTCAATTTTCACAAATGACTGTAAGTTGAGATCAATCTTGATGAGAAATGATTTTGACATTAGTAAAATAACTTTCATAGATAATGGGTGGGCATACCTGGATAGAACCATCGTGGTGGATGCCTACATAAGGTCTTTGAAACAGCGGCTAAACCATCATTTCACCTTTAAACTCTTCAAAGAATATGAAGAATTTAAAGCCTATCAGCAAAGAAACATAGAGTATGTTATAGACAGAATGTTCTTTGTTAATCCCTCTGTAAACCCGACCTTCAGCATTTCAATGGGTGTATTCTACCTTCCAGCAGTTATTTCTCCCTTTGCTCAAATGTACTTAGAGGAAGGAATACATCCAGCAACACCTACAAGTGAGCTTGAAAAATGTTTGTTCGGAGGAGAATACAG
The DNA here is from genome assembly GCA_021161405.1 of Candidatus Iainarchaeum sp. Taxonomy (GTDB): domain Archaea; phylum Iainarchaeota; class Iainarchaeia; order Iainarchaeales; family JAGHAR01; genus JAGHAR01. The sequence continues at coordinate 1,777 of JAGHAR010000015.1, read as the reverse complement.
GCTAATTTACCATGAAAGACGTGAGAAAGGCGCCGAACCAATATGGACATACGTGTTCGAACGGAAAATGAAACTACCATACACTAGACCAAGACCATATACAACCTCAGAAGAATAATAAAATATTTAAGTTAGAAAAACTTTAAATGTAAACGACAACATAAGTCTAACTAGGAGGTAAACCCTAAATGACCAAGCACCTAAACATATTTGGGACAAGATTGAGATTAATGAAAAAGCCTTGGGGTGTTGGCGCAGGCACTGATTTTGTTCTACAAGGACTTCAACCATGGGTAGGAAACCCATCAGCTCTTTCCGATGACCAATTAGAAGTGGCTGCAAAACTAGCTGCTGCAGCCGATGCATGTGAAGGAACACACGGTGCTGCAACATACATCAGGAGAAGACCAGGCAGAGGAAAAGGTGCTAGTGAACCGATTCCAAAAGTTGCAAAATGTGTAGCAGACATATTTGAAGATCAGGGCTGGACAGTGCCAATAGAGGAACAAATGGCAAGACGCAGAGAAAAAGCAGCTGAAAAGAGAGAAAAGAAATGGAAAGAAACTGAGAAACTCTTTGAGGAAAGAGGAATTTCAATACCAAGAATAACAAGAAGGAAAACAAAAGGAAAGAAAAGAGGCGCTGAAGTGACGGAGTAAAGTTAATAAAATTTTTAACTTTTTATTTACTTTATTTTTTTAGGTGTGTATTTTGGTTGCCGTTAGAAAAATTACCAAGTTTAGGATAGGTAATAGGGTTTTTGTAGAGTTAGAAGCCCATCCTCTAGATGATAGAAGTGATGAACAGTTGAAGGCTATTGCTAATTTTATAGCTGCTTCTAAGTATGTTTGTAGCGGTGTTTACGGTTATGCTATTATGGAAGATGAGAAGGGTAGGAGATATGAGGTTCCAGCTAACGCTGCGTGTATGTCGATAGCCATGGAGAATCTTTTCGGGAGGAAACATAGGAAAAGAAAAGTTATTGCTATTTTACCACCACGTTACTTGTAGCAACTGCTACATGTTTAGATTGATAACTCTTTATAATTCAAATTTTAAAAAGTATATTTTGGTGGTAAAATTGGAAAGGTCTTTCGAATGGAAGCAGGTTGACGATGATGAAGAAAAGGTTCGAAGAGATATTTTTGATGAGCGTGGAGAATACAAGAGGGCTTGGGCTCGTTTAATTCGAGGAAGATACTTGGAAAAGGCTAAGGCGACAGCTATTCCATGGACTAAAGAAAATGTATGTAACTTCATCTATAGGTGCCGTGTACTAGACAATGGTATACCTGTTTTCAAAACACATTATGGAACTACTGCTACTGGTGAACCCTTGTATTTTGTTGCAGACGGTAACTACTATGTTCTAGCCGTTTGCTGGCTTGGTAAGAACACTTACTATGGAAGGTCACAGTGGTTTGGTCCCGTGCCGAAAGAAATTGTTGAAGCATTAAGAATAAGGAAAGGAGACTGGAAATGGCTAACCGATGAATATTGCCCAGAGGAAATAAAAAGAAAAATCTATGAAGCCCCGATAATATTTTAATGTTCTCTTTCTTTCTCCATTTCCATTTTTCTTAGCGCATTTAGATAAGTTCCAGCGGTATATTCTGGTCTAACCACGACTCTTACTGGTATCCATCGCAGCACTACTTCTGTTGCAATCCAACCCAAAACTATGAATGAAATTGGTATCCAAAGCACTACTAGCAGCCAAGCTATCCAACTGTATCCTGGAAGCCATGTTGGCAGCATAAAGGCCAAGTAGTAGTAT
>JAGHAR010000045.1 GCA_021161405.1 Candidatus Iainarchaeum sp. | reverse complement strand
GTCTATGAATAACTTGGAGGACCCTTGAAGTAGAAAATTTCTTTGTTTGAATATTATAAGAAGTTACGTATTCCCCTTCTTTAATATTCTCGATGTTCTTGTAGAAGCCATTACTCATTAATACCTCTGTTCCTTTAGCAAAGCAAGGCATAGCCCATTCGTAATTAGTACTTACTTTCCACTTATATTCCCGTTGAGTGCTTGGTAAGTTCGACACAATCAGTGCATTAGCATCATTACTTCTAAAAATTGTTATAGATATTTTCGCATCACTGGGCAGGCAGGAAGCATCCCATATTATTGGACACTCACTATCTTCAATTAACTGCTCTCGATTATTAGGGAAAAGAACATGGATATAAGGTTTGCATACTGTTGTCTTAACACATGCTCCATCCCGACATGTGTAGCCCTGAGGACATAAGTATTGAGTAGCGTCTACACTATTATCTGAACGACAATAGGCTTCATTTACAACAGAGCCAGTGGCCTTATTACAATTTCGATCATTTATATCTGTACAACAAGAATCTATTAATGTTGCTTCTCCTCCTGTGCTATATCTTGCCGTGGCAACCCCCTTTACATAATAATTCTTTCCTCCATCAGAGTCAGTACAGGTAGATCCTGAAGTCGTAGAACCTTCTCCTTGTGAGCGTGTTATCTGTGATATCTGTTCCTGTAGTTGCTGAATTATCTGAAGTAGTCGCTGAATCTGGAGTTGCAAATCCTGTAGGTTTACTGCTTTAACAGTGGGAACAGCAACTACTGAAACCATTAGGGCTCCTATTATAAGAGGAACCAAAATATGTGTTTTTTTCATTAATTTTTAATTATTTTAATTTATTTTTAATAAATATATTATCTCTCTTAATATTATTAAAATCAAGAGTATCTAAGTGGATAACATTCTGAAAACACTAGCAATAAAATTTCTTATTGGGATGATGTTCCTACTACGCAGGCTCCATCTTGACAAATATAACCAAAGGGACAATACTCATAACGTTCCTCGAATCTAGATGAGCTTAAGCAATACACTTCTGTTAAATTATGTAATCCTTGACATTTATCAGTGATATTCTTAGTTTTGTTTCCCCCTGTTAGGGTTACCACACCTTTTAAATAAATATTGTCTCCTCCATCAGAGTCTATACAAGAATAACCGGGACAAACTGCTTCGCATTGATCTAAAGAAGTAAATCTTCCATTAGCATCATACTTACAATGTGAAGTTAGTCCTCCTTCTATTTGTTCTTCAGGAGATACACAAGAATACCTGGCTTTTGGACGACAACAGCAGTGTCCGCGAGAAGTACCCTTTCCACTGTTTATACAATCAGGGGTTGGCCCTATATCTACAGGAGGGGGTGTTAAATAATCGCCCAGATAACAATCGCAAGAGCCACTTTCATACCCCCTTGCCTTACAAATTGCATCACAGGTTTGAGATGTTGTGGAGATAGACAGTGTCTTCTGCACTAAATCTTCGATAAATGAAGGGTTTTGAGGAAATATACTTTTGTCTTTTACACAACTGCCCTCTGGCCATACTCTGTATACAAGAGAATCATTGCATGTTTCAACGACAGCATCTACTAGCAAACCAGAAGGAGTAGTAGCTCCCTTGGGAACACATTTCAGTAGACAATTAGAACATTTTCCTAACTTTAACAACCGAACCTCAAGCCCGGTAAGTCCACCAGAGGCAAGTTCTTTTGCTGTCTTATTACCATAATCCATCATAGCTAGTCCCTTGACTTCATACCATCCTTCCTGAGGAGTGCCTTTCATAGCACAAATGATAGTGGAGACACCAGTTACTTCTGTAGATCCTGTACAGAAATCAGGGCCCGCGTTTATAAAAGCTTTTTTGTTTTTAACATCAATAATACACTCACCTATTCTATAAGCGGCTCTATCTAACAACCGGGAACTCTCTTGGTCATTCCTTCCGTAAATTGCATTATAAAGATCTCCATGATATTTCTCAGGATTGCACTGTTCGCATCTTATCGATAATCTACTTGGGTCTCCTAGTTTTCTACATTCACTATTCCTAAATAAATTCATCGCTTCCGCAAGAGTCATTGAATATTTTCCATTTAATGTCTTACAAACAGCAGGAACAGAAATACTAGGATTAGTTGTTGGGGGGGGTGTATTGTAACAATACAGTTCATTAAATTTAGCCCTTGTAAAAGCATCAACAATACCAGTGGGCACAGTTTTTCCTTGAGGAATTAATATCTCAGAAGCATATTTCTCTTGGAAGCGAATGACTGCTGCTCTAGTTCTGGGCCCAAAGTGACCAGTAGAGATAACTGGTTCTCCCGGATAAGGAGGAAAGACACTAGGATCCCGTTTTAATCCCTCCTGAAGTATTCTTACTTGATTACCAGTCATTCCATAATGTAAATCAGAAGAAAGACAGAGTTTCTCAGTTACGGGAGAAGCACTCCTTCTTGCGGATATTATAGAATTTAATTGTTGTTGAAGTTGGGTTATCATTTTCAGTAGTCGCTGAATCTGTGCTTGTAAATCCTGTAGGTTTACTGCTTTAACAGTGGGAACAGCAACTACTGAAACCATTAGGGCTCCTATTATAAGAGGAACCAAAATATGTGTTTTTTTCATTAATTTCATTATTTATTTAAATTATTGACCTATTCTTCTAATTTATAATTATTATCCCTCTCGATATTATTAATGTCAAGAGTATCTAAGTGGATAACTTTTTAGGGTAGATTAGGGTAGGCAGGAGAAGATAGTTCTTGTATCAGAGTATCTGCTCCTCCATCCTCCGTGCAATACTATAATACAAACAATGTATTCCCGATATCGAAAAAGTGATAATAATCCTCCTTTATCAAGGTTTAAGAGAAAACCAGTTTTACCGCCCAGAAATTCAGAATCTTGAGCTAGTTTATGAACATTACGAATAGTTTTCATATGCCCGCTTTTGAATTCCAGTACCGTTACTTGGGGATTTTTCGTAGTAGAGAATATTTCCGGTGTGTTTTCCAAAATATAGAGTGCTAACCGACTTAAATCAGCCGCTGTAGAATAATTGGATAAAGACAATCCTGCTGGATCTACAAATCTCGTCTGCTTCATTCCTAATTCTTTTGCTTTTTGGTTCATTAAGAAAACGAACTTTTTTAATCCTAATTGTTCTGCCAAGGCAAAAGCAGCATCATTGCTGGAAGATAATAGCATTCCCTTTATTAAATCCTCTATGTTATATTGTTCTCCTTCTTGAAAATTACCAAAGTTACCAAAATGAGAAATGGCCCAAGGAGATAAAGTAATAATTTTATCATGATCAATATTTTCCCAAGCGACTACTGCTGTCATTAATTTTGTTAAAGAGGCTATTGGTTCTGGCTTATTAATCTGCTTCTTAAAAAATATAGATTTGTTACTGAAGTCCTTTTTAATAATCAGACCTATTCCTTCTAAACTACTAATATC
>JAGHAR010000119.1 GCA_021161405.1 Candidatus Iainarchaeum sp. | reverse complement strand
TTTGATCTCGAAAAAGTACTCGTGACCGGTCTTATCTTTGAGGTACAGATCGGCAATAGCAGGTCTCTCCACCCATTCCTCGTCGTTGACTTGCAGAACCTCAGCGATCAAGGCTGGGAAGTCGGGCATCTGACCCTCGTTGATGCGAGTGACGATTTTCTCGATTCTTGCAGCCGCAGCGGCAGGCATTCTGCCGCTAGCTCTATAGCCTCGCTCAGCTACAGCATAAGTTTGCAGGGCAATAAGACGGGCACATTCCTCGAATGTGGTGCCGAGCTTTGTTGAAAATGACCTCTCGAAAGTGCTTATCCGCAATATCTCAGGCGGGATGATGGCTTCGTGAAAGGGCTTTAGAATGCCTCTCGAAGAGCTGTTGACCGCGTGGGCCTCTCTCACCATTGCACGCCTTATCCCGGAGCGATGTTGCTCTATCAAGCCCTGAATGAACCCTTCAAGATAACCCTTGATAGCCGCCCGGGTTTCTTCGTTGATCGTTTTTTCCTCCAGATTAGAACTTCTTCAAAGAACTCGTTGACTCGACGGCCTGTCCGACGGTTTACATGTCTCCGTATTGCGTTCTCGATCTCGAATCCGCATTGAGCAGCTATATTGTCGTACAAGTTGTCTCGATCACGAACGACGATAATCACTCGCTTACCGCTGTCCATATACTCACCGGTGTGAGCGAACACGGATGCGATTTCCCGTTGATAAGCTTCTTTTGCACTTTGGGAATTGCCCTTGAAAGACGCCCCTATTTCATCTTCGCCATTAGTCGGAAGGCCCAGCAATTCATAGGCGTAGCGGTGTTGTTCGTGATAATCAATTAGCCCCACATAGGGGGGAGAGGTAATCACACCATCTATCTTGCCTGGTAGCGAAATGGTTCTGGCATCGCCCCACAGCACGGTGACCTTCGCTTTTGTTCGGAGTCTGCTGTATTCCTCTATCCGGCGAATCGTGTCCAGGCTATATCGCTTCAGAAACTTGAAAGCCTCTTGGACGGGGCGGCATATTCTGGAATGTTTGTAGCAGTAACTAGCCACCTGACACTTTTAACAATAAGGATTTGACCGACACGCTCCAATCGAGTAAAGTTGTTTTATTCCAAAAACAAACACCTTTACGAAGGAGGAAACTATGTCGGCCAACAGACTTTATCATACCTGGTTTGAGCGAATTCGTCAGCTGCTCCCGGATGTGCGCATCACCAGGCTGCGTAACTTCGTCTGGTTGATAGTTGGAATCTACCAGAGCAAATCGGTTCACTTGAGCGATATCGCCGGGAAAATCCCAGGCCAAGCCAAAGAGCTCAGTATCGTTCGGCGACTGAGCCGGTTTCTGGCTAACCCAGCGGTGCGGGTACGCGCATGGTATGCCGCTATTGCCAAGAACCTGCTGCAATCCATGGCTCAGACGGTGGGCGAAATTCGTCTGATCGCCGATGGCACCAAGGTGGGCTTCCATCACCAGCTTTTGATTATCGCCCTCGCCTACCGTCGCCGGGCTTTGCCCATTGCCTGGACCTGGGTGCGGTGCGCCAAGGGGCACAGCAGTGCCCGCAAACAACTGGCTTTGCTGGCCTATGTGCGGGGATTGATCCCTGCCGGCGTGCCTGTTTTGCTGGTTGGAGACAGCGAATTTGGCGCGGTGCCCGTCATCCGTCAGCTGGAGAAGTGGCACTGGAGCTATGTACTGCGGCAAAAGGCCAATCATCAGGTCAAACTCGCCGGCAGTCACCACTGGCAGCGCTTGGGGGACCTGATCCATCATCCAGGGCAGAGCATTTGGTTGGGCCCAGCTCTCTTGACTGCCAAGTATGCTCACCCAGTCAACCTGCTGCTCCACTGGAAAGTGGGTGAAGATGAGCCCTGGCTGTTGGCCACCAACTTGCCCTCACGGAGGGAGACGCTGCGGGCCTACCGCCGCCGCATGTGGATTGAAGAGATGTTCGGTGATCTGAAAGGACATGGCTTCGACCTGGAAAGTACTCACCTGTGTCATTTCCTCCGCTTGTCGCGCTTGACCCTGGCTGTGGCTCTACTGTACGTCTGGCTCGTTTCAACAGGGGCCCGTGCTATCAAGAATGGCCAGCGACAGTGGGTCGACCGAAAGGATCGCCGCGACTTGAGCATCTTTCGCATCGGCCTGCGGTTGCTCGATAGATACCTGGTCAACGGTTTATCAATCTCTATCCCGTTGTGTCCCAACTATGGTTGTAAACTGTCGGGTGGCTAGTAGCAGTAATAAGGTTCTGTCTGCGGTTGCTTGGGAAAATCTAGGTCAAAGTGAGTAGTGAGCCGTGCAGATCTGGCAGCTCTAGATAAAATCACCTTGAGCAACTCTTGATACCGATAATTCGGGATAAGAGACCGATAGATCAAAAGCTCTTTCCTGGCTTGAGGGGCAAACCATCTCAAAAGGTATTCGTTATCAGTGTCCTCAAATTCATCATCAGCCCCTTGCCGACTAAAAAGCGTCGCCTGCGTTCTGTCCTCAACCCTGGCCAGAATGTCCAAGACTTCTTTTCTCATCAGCGGCACGTCATACTCGGCGGTCTTGACCCTGGAGAGGAGGCAGTTGAAGGCAGCAATGTCGCAGCCAATGGAATTGATATTCAGGACATTAGCTTCAACCAAGGTGGTGCCAGAGCCACAAAACGGGTCGTAGACTGTCTCTCCAGTTCTAAAATATTTGCGCAGAAAGATTTCAACCAATTGCGGTATAAACTTACCTAAGTAGGGATGGAGACGATGAACGTGTTTCGTCCGTTCCCGTTCGGGCAAGTCCTTCTCGCGCCAGTTCAAATTCAACTCATCTAAGCGCGTTTCTGGTGTTACTAGACGAGGGTCAGTGGGCGTTTCGGTATGATACACACTTACCTTTCTCTCTTCGTTTGTAAATAGCCGAGTCTGTTCCATACTACTTCCCTCCAGCGCTCTTCTCTTGGCCAGTATTTCACTTTATGTAGTATACACGCAAACCAGACCACCGTCAAGCCAAAAACAGCACAGCAGTTCTACCGCGCCCGCAGATCGGCCAACACCTGCCGCAGGTCATCCGGCAGCGGCGAA
>JAGHAR010000097.1 GCA_021161405.1 Candidatus Iainarchaeum sp. | reverse complement strand
CCACAGTCCTCATCTATTAGGCCATCGTTGTCATTGTCTATGCCGTCACATGTTTCTTCATCTACTGCGTTGTCGTGGTCATCATCTATTTTATTCCCAACACCGCTAAACGAAATTACATTTTTCTTTCCTAAATTCTTTTCAGCGCTTTTGAGATAGCTTGTATACGCTTTTACTCCAATAATGGCGCTTGTTGCTCCGCATACAATTCCCTTTGTTAAGTCCTTCAGCATCTGCCTTGATAAGAGTTTTCTCAATGTTTGATTTGCTCTGCTTGTAAAGCTTCTTCTTCCTATGCTTGATAATTCCTCTTTCGAAATTCTGCCGAATGCAGATTCTGCAATCTCTTTTTCAAATGCCCTGCCAAGTTGCTCAGAATTTTCAACTACTGCTCTTTCAACAGCACTCTTTATTGCTGCCTCTGCGCTCTCCCTTGGTATTTTAACAGCATTTTCCGTAATTTGTGCCTGCAGATTTCTCTTTATAGATGCTCTAAGCTGGGAGCGCATTCCCTCTAAAACATGTCTTGCTGTCGCTCTTTCCTGAGCAGTCATATTTGCCAGCATTCTATCTACAATTGCATCTGCCTGCTTTCCTGCTATATCGTCTATTACAGCAGCTCCACTACTACCCTGTGGTATTGAAACTTCTTCAGGAATTGCCTTTGCCGCATCTGCTGCTATTTCTGCAGGCTTTAGCTTAGCGTTTATTAATTCGCTCCTTGCGGAATCAAGTATGGAACCGAGTTCGCTCCTGCTAAATGCTCTTGTGCTTCTTACGAGATAAGGGGCAATTTCTCTGCCAGCGCTTTGCACTGCACTTGGCAGTTCCTTCTCTAATGCTTCCTGAAGAGCTTTTCCTGAAGCTCTTTTTGGCAATCTAGCAATTAGTTCTTTCCTAATAGCTGAGGCAATTTTTGCCTTTGCATTCCTTTTCACCAACATGCTTGCTCCACCAAGCTTGGTTCTCACTATTGCATCTGCCAATCTCTGCGCTGCATCTTCGGCTGCAGCTGCAGGCGTAGTTACGCGCAGTGCTTGTATGAATTTCGGCAACGGCATGCCTGTTAACGCAACGAATTCAAGCTGTCTTGCCTCTTCGAGCTGCCTGCCACTAGCAATACCTATCCTTTGGTTTAATGCATCTAGCCAGCTCTTAATTGGGATTATCTGATTTATTCTATCCATTATTGCTTGGGTTGCTTTGACAATAGCTTCCCCATACTTTGTTCCGCTGGCATACAGCCACATGCCTGGAGCAACACAATCCAGTGCAATCGCGCCAAGTATTGCCGGAATATTGCCCAGGAATAAAATTCCGTTGCAAACAAGGCTAACCGCACTACAAGAGGCAATATAGACGCCAGCTCCCTTTGCTTTTTCGCTTTTCAGCAGGCTAGCCAACACTCTTTTTCCTGCTTTAGCTCCTGTTGTAGTTTCAACCATCTTCCTTGCTTTTTCAAGTTCGCCGTATCTTTCTAAAGCTTTAAATATATCTCTGCTGCTTACTTCATCTGGATTGCCTTTCCAGCCAACTGTTGCAAAGTATGTTCCTTCCTTTTGGTTTAACAGCTTCTTAAAGAGATCGTACGGATGTATTCCGCATACCAAGAAATTAATGGTTTTCCATTCGGATTCCCTTGCCTGTTGCATTGCCTTTGTGCTTGCGCTTACTGCCTTAACTCTAACAAACGGCTGTTCAGTCATCATAATCTGCGGATAGTTTGCTGCACCCTTGGCACAGAGTTGGAATTCAAATTTAGGATAGCCCTTTGGATCTTTCTTTGTTTCTACTACTCTATCTTCCTTTATTTCATTTCCGTGCATATCTCGAAGCTTTACATATTCTACGCCTGTTTTGTCGCTGTGTTCCTTCCAGTCAGTCTTTAAAGTAAACTTCTCCTCAAGCTCACTTTCAAGGGTTAGCTTTATACAGTGTTCGTTAATATAAAGCTGCAGTTCGTCTTTGCCAATAATTTCCGGTGCTTTGTAGGGAGCGTATTCCTGTATAAGCATATACTTGTGCTCTTTATCTATGCAACCCTTTATCTGGTACTTTGTGAATGCTGTTAGTATGTTTGCGATTTCCTCCAGCTTTGTCTTTTCCTCTGTTGTTTGTGTTTGCTGTTCGTTGCTAACTGTTGTCTCTCTTGGAGCGCCCGGCTGTGTTAGTGGCTTTCCAACATTTTCATCTACTTCTTTTGCGCTGCTTGTATTAGTATCTTGCTGCAAAAAGATCTTTCCAGAGTTTATCGCGGCAGAGGTATTATGCTTCTCTGATGTCTCTTTTGTTAGTCCGGGATTTACATAAATTTTGATCGTTTTTGGCTCATCTGCTTTTCCTGTTTTTTCTATCTCTATCTTTAAGGTTGCTCCTTCGGTATCGCCAAATTTGAGCAGCATTCTATTGCTTCCAGGATTCTGTGCAACTCTGTTCTCACTTCCAAGGAAATCTTTGGCAAATTTCTTTGCAGCTTCTTCCAACTCTTTTGTTGTTTCTATTGTTGTCAGCCAAGTGCCGAAGGGCTTTTCTATGCTATATCCTTCATCGACAGGCATGAAGTTCAATACATTCTCCACGCGGTTTTCGCATTCTTTTGTTGTTTTCCTTTTTGATGCTTCTATATAAAAGAGAATTCTATCTGTTAGAATTCTATTTTCAACTACCTGCACTGCTCCCTTTATGCTCAGCATGTATCTGCCACAGCCCTTCAAGTTGCTTTGCAGTATTACCTGTCCAAAGCCCCAGCCGCTTGCAGCAACACTCTCCAAACTGATGCTAGATGTCCTCGAGCTATAACCTTTCATTTCTGTAGCATTGCTTAATTCATGGGCAATTACGTATGCGGAGAGATAATCATTCTGCATATACAAGTAGAACGGCGCTGGTGTTATGCCCAACTCTGCAAATGTGCAGAAGTTAGCCCTGCTGCAGTTAAAATTCCTCGCGTTTGAATTATAAGCGTGGATTTTGTTCTTAACCTGTCTTGAGATGTTTTCCAATTTGCTGATAATGAATTTAGCAGCATTTTTCGCGTCGCAGTAACTGTTTGAACAATCACTGCCAATTTTTGGCATTTTCAGCTTTACTGTTTCTGTTGTGCCGCAGTAATTCATTGTGATGTCTCTTGTTACAGGCCCTGTTTCAATAGCTTTTTCCCCGATTTTAATTGTTATTGTTAATGGATTGCTGTATGTTGTTTTCAGGCTTCTTACTAACCATGCTTTAATTCTGATTGGTTCGTTCTCTCTAAGCATGTCTTCGTTCTTTTCCAATCTTAATATAATTTCCTGCTCAGCATTGTTAGGCAAGATTATTCCATAGCCGGTCATCATGAGCCTGTTTCCTGCTAACTGCCTTGGCTCGACATCTAAGAGCCTAACTTCCTGCATGCAGTAATTCTTAACCTTTACGCGCTTGCTTATTACTCCATAACCGGATTCCTCGCTTATAAAAGCCAGAGCATCTACTGGCGTTGCTCTCAGGCAAGAAGAACCGCTTACATGGATCCAGACAGGAATAACCCTTAGGACTTTTCTCTGATTGTTTACAATTCCCCTTACAACTATGGCTCCGAACAACGGCCTTGGGATGCTTTTTTCAGAATCTGTTTCAGCGATTAGCCATCTTGTTGGCAGCAATGTTTCATTTGGCCTCAATGTTTGCTGGCCGATTGTTTGCGGAGTAATTGAAACGCTTACCCCGTTTCTGCGCCAATCGTCTGTGTTTGCCAAAGCTAGTTCAACGTTTGATATCGGAATTCTGCCGATATTTCTTATGAAAATCGGAACGGCTGCCCTTGCAATTTTTTCCTGCGGTGCCTGTGCTAGGAAAAGCACAATGCTTGGGGGCGCAGTTATGAGAGTTCTTGCATCTACGAAATTAATTTCTAACGGAATTGTTTTGGTTAGTTCTGCTGATTCAAAGATGATTTCGTATTTTTTCTGCTGCACAGCAGCGCGGTTAATTCTGTTTGTAATTTTTATGTTGAGTTTTTTCGTTTCTCCCTTTGCCAATTTGACTATTTTCGGCATTTCAATTGTTATATTGTTTGGTGTTATTTCTCTGCTGGCTGTTTTAAGTTCTAGCTCTGTGTTGCAGTTGTTTGTTACTGCCAACTGCAATTCCTCGGCTCCAAAAGAATATCTCATTGGAAAGCCGGAGCTATAGCGAGGATCGTTGTAAAGGTCAGCAATTAATCTTCTTTGCCCCTCATTTTGGAATTCTATCGAATTCAATTCGTTTGGATTCAATGTTTGCTGCCAGCTTAGCTGAGCTCCACTAAACTGCGTTGTTGTTAGATATGCCACTAATTTCTCTTTATCAAATTTCAGGCAGCTTGTGTCCATAATTCTTTTGTTGTAGTAAACCTCTATCCTTGCTTTTGTTTTAACTACGGCAGAGCCGATAAGTCCGCTAACTACTAAGTCAGCAAAGCCGCTGAGAGAGGCCTCTGTTTCGGCGTTGTAGCTTACGTTTATTGTAATAAGAGCCCTTGCCTGTTTTGTTAGCACAGCCGGAATGCTTATATCCAATTTGAATTGGTTGGGAATTGAATTGTTTGTTAGCTCATAGCTTATTCCCCTTATCTCCATGTCTGTTTGGTTTATAATTTGAGCCTGGACAACCTTTGCCTTTGTTTCCTTCGATAAGAAAACCCTTATTGTGCTTGGAACAATCGCTATGCTTCCTTTCCTTGCAACGTAAACCTCGAGTTCCTTCTTTTTGTAGCCCTCAGCAGTAATTATAATTCTTATCTTTCCTGGTCTGAAATTGTTTTGAATTCTATATACTCCGTTTGCCCCGTTGTTTGCTGTGTTGTTTCCTAGCTTTGTTGTTAGCAGTTGATTGTTGCTTGCTCTTATTTCTATTTTTGCATTTGTTATTGGCGTGCCTTGTTTATCTGTAAGTATTATATCGAAATCTTTGTTCGGCTCTATGAATTCCGGCCTTAATTTTACAACAATTTCTTTTGCTTCCTGCACATTGAAGAAGAGCTGCTTTGCAATTTCTCCACGTTTTGAATTTAATTTGATAAAGAGCTGAGCATTTCCTTCCTTAATTGCTCTGAAATACACGTATATTTTTTTCGGATAGTTAGCAGCTAAACCAAGGCGCATAATGCTAAGCTCCTGCTTCGGCTCTGCCGCAGGAATTTTTCCAAAGAAACCAACATCAAAGCCAGTTAAGCCAACCTCGCTCGAGGAATTTATCTGCAGATTGACAATTTGGTTTATCTTTGAATCAAGAATAACAAGCAAAGCGTAATCGTTGTCCTTATCTGCAACAAACTCTTCTGGATTGTATTCTATGCCTTTAGAATCCAAAAATTTAAATGCTAGGCAGATTCCCTTCTCGCAGAAATTCAGCGTATTGCTCGGAGCAAGCTTAAAGCTTATTGAGTATGTCTCTGCATAAAGGCTGCCTCTCTTGTTGTTGTACAAATCAAAGAGAAGCACACTGTCTTCAGGATCTCTAATTACTGTTGGCCCTTCCCTTATCCATGCTCTATAATGGAATTCTATCTCCTTTGTGTGCAGATCAGCGTTCTCCCTAACCCTTATCTTTACTTTAACAATTGTCAATTCGTTTGCATTGTTCCAATTTAATTCAAGCCATTTGTTATATTCGCCAGCTCTTCCATAGTTTGCTCTGTCAACAGCTTCGTTGCCTGCTCCTTTACTGTTGTATGTTCTTCCATAGGAGAAGCTATCTACTTTAGCATCGAAGCCAACAATTCCAGCATACTCTGAATCTGCAAACACAACTTCATCGCTGCCTACTCTAAAATGAGCTCCCAGCTTTGCTCCTTTCTGCGAGGCGATTGAAAATTCCATCCAATACTCATTACCCGGAGTTAAAGTTTCTACTTCCTGCTCCTGCGCATCTGTAATCTTAATAAATTCTATCTTCAATTCTTTGCCGCTTAATTTTTCTCTATCCACAACAACCTCTTTGCTGGAATCCTCTATG
>JAGHAR010000107.1 GCA_021161405.1 Candidatus Iainarchaeum sp. | reverse complement strand
ATTCTTCAGCTACTTCAGCCTCTAATGGGGATAATACGTTCTTATTTTTCGATGACGCAGAAACAGGCTCACCAACGGACAAATGGACTGAAGTAAACGATACTGAAGGAGATATAACTTACGACACGAGTGTATACCATGATGGATCAAAAAGCCTAAAATATTCAAAAACAGGAACATCTGATAGCTATTCAATATATACAACACATTCACAAGAAACAAAATGCGTACATATTTTTTGGATCAAGTTCAATCAAACAGATGAAAGAGTGGTTTTCAGGCCATCTGGAGATGTACAGGTGTGTAATATCAAGTTCGAAACAGATGGAAAAATATACTACTATGATCAGGCTTCATCTTCATATATAGATTCAGGTTATTCATATTCAACAAATTGGGAAAAATATACTTTTATTTATGATGCTGAAAATGACACCGTTGAAGTTAAAAAAGGAGATACAACAATTATTTCTAATGCTTCAAGATATGATGACTTTTCTTATGTTTCAAAAATAGATTTTGTCTCATTTACTGTATATACACCGATATTTTATCTTGATAATGTCTGTGTTCGAAAATACACCGATCCCGAACCGTCTATAAGCGTGGATTCTTACACTGATCAACGAAACCAATGGCATAAACTAACTACTTCATTAGATATTTCAGATGATTGTTATTTTGATATAGAGATCACAGCAAGTGGGGATAGCAATACTCAGGTATATATTGATGATGTTAGATTTGCATATACGAAAGACGGATATTCTCAAAGTATTTATGATAATGGAATCTTATTCGGAATTGATCCTGATTTAACTTCAAATATTGACTGTGATGTTCAAATAACAAAATTTACCACAACGCAGACCGAAACAAGACTCACAGAAGTGGACAGATTATTAAATCTTTTAGACAGGTCTAAATATCTATTCTATATGGAAGATAATTGTATATATCTTAAGGAAAGGTCAGCATCAAACACTCTAACTCTACATGATGGACAATTCTATGCTATTTCATATGAAGAGGACGCAAGACCGTTAAAACACACATGTTTTGTGAATTCTACGGGTTTCGGAGAGGATTGGAAACAGATCGGAGTGGTTGGAGACTCTCCATATTGTCTTCTGTGTGATCCAGACGGAGAATGGATGGTAGTTGGATCATGGGCCGGTTCAAGTAACCCTGGTCATATTCGAAAATCAACAGATGAGGGGCAGAGCTGGACTACAGTAAAGACATTTTCAACAAATGGTGGATATCCTTATGCTTTTTTTTATGATTACGGCAATGATACGATCTACTGTATGACAACGCATGATGGGGTCTGGAAGTCAACAGATGACGGAGATACTTGGACTCAAGAGGTTGACAAGGGAGATTGGGCAGGACAAATGGTGAAACTGAAAGATCGCTCTACAGGAAAGGAATATCTCTTTTTCGGCTCTCAAGACTCTGCAAACTCCAATAGACCAACTGTCTGGAGAAAAGAGCTACCATCTGGTTCTTGGGAAGCTATTTATTACAATTCGAACTATTATTACTGTTTAGGGTTGAACGGTTTTGAGAATACATTAATAGTTTCATTTTATGATAATTCTACTAATGATGTAAGAATTCTCAGATGTGAAAATCCCTTTGATGCCTCACCAGCTTTCGAAACAATGCAACAGTGGAGTTCAACATATGCAGCAGTATATTGGATAGAAAAAAGATACAACAAGAGTATAGAAAATTATGATCTATACACAACTTTCGAAAAAGCTGCAGGAGGTGGTACTGTTCTCAGGTCAAGAGATAGAGGAGAAACTTGGACTGTGGTTGATGATCAAGATACAACGTTTGCAGTCAGATCAAGAAATATATATACTACAGATCACAAAATATACGTGGCTTGGGAAGGAGATAACACAAATAACCATGGTGGGATAAGATCAAGCACGGATGAGGGAGATACCTGGACTACAGAAATAACTTCAACATATAAAGGATATATTGCTATGTCTTCGAAGACTCCTTTCGTGTATGCAATAGACTACACTGGCGATGTAACAGTACTGAGAAGAAAGGTTGAACCGTACACTCTCTTAGGATCGTACTCCGATTCTTCTGCAATCTCATCATACGGTGATAATCCACGTTTCCATAGTTATTTGACCGTCTCCGACCTAAAAACGCTCAGTGGTGTTAAAACAGTGGCTCAAAACTATGTCGATTCTTACAAAGTTCCAAGAAAAACTTTAAAACTCTCCGTACCTTTAGATATTTCTTATCAATTGTTAAGCTATATTAATATAAATTCAAAACAGAACGCAGACCTAAACGGGAGCTATTATGTTATGGATGTAGAATATGACTTCCCAAATGCGAGATGTGTGATTTCTCTTGATAATAGACCTTACGACGATTTGGATGCAATTGTAGATAGAATGAAGCTTGAAATAGAGAAGAATTCAACTTCTCTCTTATCTGGGAGGGTTATAAGGTATAATTTGACAAATAATACCTGTGATATTGTTTTAGACACTACAAATCCGAACGAATTAAGAAGAATGGTTTTGTATTCGATACACTGTGCAGGAGTAACACCAACAAAAGGAGATCATGTCTATTTGATGAGTCCTCATTTTGATAGAAGCAGATATGTTGTAATATCGAAAGATTAGAAAAGATAATCTTCATATTCATGAATTATTATAATATCAATATAGATAACTACAAATACAATAAGATAGAATAAGAACCAGAAATGAGAACATACAGCCGTATCGAAGAAAAAACTCAAGATCACTGTTTCTATGATTTTTCTTTTCTTCATGATCTCTTTTCTACTGTGAGATTTATATACTTTTCTATTCTTTTACAGACATGTAAAACTAAAGAAGTTAAATTTAAAGAGATTTTTTAAAAAACTCTAAAAAAACGACCTCATAATTTTGCGAATAAGACACGATCTTAATCGCAGACGTATATTTATATTACCCCCTCTTTTGAAAAGTGAGATCGTTAGAAATTCAAGCTCTCAGTGGTTCTGAGAGCATTCTGAGAGGATCGGATTTTATATATCTTAAGAGCTAAATTTTACCTCTATTTCTAAAATAAAGGTGTTATGTATGTATTTTATCTCTGTGATGTGGATCTGAGATGTGAGGTTGAAGTATTAGTGTCTTAGAACTTATGGAACGCTATATATAGTATACTAAAAATACGATCATTGCACTTTTCATATTCTACAATAGTACGAAAAATTGGTATAATTACATAGTACAGACAGACATAAGAAGTTATACAACGTTGTTACACCGAAAAGTTTTTAAAGGGAAACATACATAGTATATGTAGGTGAGAAAAAATGAAAGACGAAAACGAGAACACAAACAAAAGCGATGTGCGAGAGACACGCACACCCGGACTGGTGGGTGAACCAGTAACAATAAAAATAAAAGTAGCGGGAAAAAATGAATACAAAGAAATTCAAACATACAAATATGACATAGTTCCAACACTCGCCAGAATTGTGAAAGCAGGAATAATCACAAGAGAAGAAGCAAAAAGGATGGTCAGAGACACAATTGACGAGTTTTTCGTACAGGATGGAAAGATATACTATGAAAGAAAGCCCCTCATGGTCAAAGGAGTAGTGAGAGATCAGCTCATTTGTGTGGAGGTGGAATAAATGAGTAATGAAGAAAAAATTGAAAAAAAGAGAGCTGAAGTATGTGCAGCTCTCACAAATATGGCGGCAGTATGTATAGATGAAAGACTTGCAATGAAGGAAGATACACATATCGAACATGTGAGGAAAGTATTGAATATATATTTTGAAAAAGTGTTAGAAAAACTTAATGAACTTGAGGAGATGATCAAATGAATATCAAATATTTAAACAAAGAAGGTTTAGAAATGTTAAAAAAAGTTTTTAAAAAGAAAGAAATAAAGTTGATATGCCCGCACTGCGGGTATATCTGGAAGTATACAGGACAAGCAGACGAGGATGAGTATGTCTGCTGTCCAAAGTGCATGTACAAAAGAAAAAAAGAAAGTTATGAGGTGATTGAATGAAAATTAAATGGAGTTCACCTGAAAGATTCCTTGTTTCGCCACACTGGCTGAACAAGGAATACGACTGCTATATCTATTGCCAATTTGCAGAGAATTTCTATGAAATTTTTGAGACAACTCCATATACTACAAGAGAATTATACCTTGTGAAAATTCTTCCTTGTTACGGAAGAAAAAAGGAAAAATACGCTGTCATAGAAGAATGGAGGCAGGAAGGAGATCCGAGTTACAGCGATTGTTATGAACACACATTGAAGGAGTTTGATGATATCGACAGTGCCATAAAATTCTACAATCGTAGAATAGATGAGCTCAATAAAGAGTATCCACAGAGGTGATCGAGTGAATGCAAAAGTTTATAAAGCTCAAAATTACAATAAGAATATGTATGAGTATGTGATCAGGATCGAGGTCTCAGAAAATGAGATCGATGAAGTTCTGAAAAAATTAGAAAAAATCGGAATAAATGTAGAAAAAACAAGAAAAAATTTCTGAAGAGGTGATATATGTGGAAATATCAGAAAAAGAGTTTGAAAAAATCTGTCTCGCATGGAAAGTTTGTGTAAAATACAACTGCGAGACAATGTGGGACCTGAAGCGATTGAGAGATGCAATCGTGAAGATGAGGGTCTTGGAAGAAAAAAATAAAGGAGGTGATAAGCTTGATATATAGAAAAGCACTCGAGGAAGCGTTTTCAGTCATGAACGAAATCTACAGCGAACTTGGCCTGAACCCGAAAGATCTGGTACATGATGGCGGGATTATTCCAAACCCACCGTTGTTTCAAAGCTACATTGACGGCGTATTGAGATTGTACATCTCACAGAAAATATCAAATGAAAGAAGCCAGAAAGACACGAGAGACATGAAAAAAGACTCAAAAAGCGATTCAAAGCCCACTCAGAATATGATAAAGTACATTAAAGACATGATAGGAAGAGCAAATAAATTAGAACTAACAGATGAGGTTATAGGGATTTTCAAAGATGTAACAGGAACTACAAGCGTAAAAACAGAAAATCTGAACTACGAACAGGCGGATAAAATAATAAAGAAGCTTAGAAAACTACTGAGGTAAGAAAATGCTTCCTTTTTTTCTTTTTTGGAGAGGTGTAAAAAATGATAAAATGTGAAAAATGTGGTATAAAATTAGTAGAACCTCATATAGAATATGATGAAGAACTATTTTTTGAATGCCCGAGATGCGGACATATACAAAAACTTAAAAAAGGTGAGAAAAATGAAATTTAACCTTAAAGAGTGCGTACCAGATAAAAAACTCTGTAAAAAACTTAAAGAACTTGGATTAGAGTATGAAGATGAAGGTATGTACTGGGATGGGAAAGAATTAACCTATGTTTGGGGAACACCGTCAGATGATCTAATTATAGCACCAACAACGACTGAATTACTTGAATTGTTACCTGTTTCGATAGAAACCGAGGGGAAAGAACTCTGGCTGGATATAGATAGACCTGATCCGACACAGTGGCTTATTTCATATTATGATCTTGAAAGCAATAGATGTCCAATTACTTTTGCAGATGACTCACTACCAAATGCTTGTGCAGAAATGTTAATATGGTTAGGTAAAAAAAGATATGTAAATTTTGAGGAGGTGAAAAAATGAAAGAGATAAAATTCAGAGCTTTTGACACAAAAAATAAAGTAATGATGGATTGGGAAGATATAAAATACATAGATCTTAATACACTTCAGAGAAGTAATATTCTTATGGGATACATAGGTTTGAAGGATAAAAAAGGTAAGGAAATCTATGATGGAGATATTGTACATGTCGAAGCGGTTGCATACGGAAGAAACATGAACGCTGTGGTTATTTGGAAAAATGGTGGCTTCATACTGAAATGGGAAGATGAATATGAGAGCTACATTCAAGATTGGGCAAAAGAGCTTGCCGAATCAGAAGTGATAGGCAATATCTATGAAAATCCTGAACTTCTGAGGTGAGAATATGAAACCAAAACCTTTGAATTTTGAAGACACAATAAGCAGGCTAAAAGACGAAATACAACAAATTGAAGAAGAGCTATACGAAATTAAGAAAGATGAAAAATTGTTTAGAAGAGAAGATATTATAAACTTGTATAAATATAAACTACTCTGGAGAAAAACTGAAGTTCAAACTATGATAACACTTATTAAGAATGTTAAACAACGCATCAAATCTGCCTGTGAGTTCTATTTGAGATACAAAGATAAGCCAGAATTACTTTTTGAAGAAAAAAGAAAGTATAGAGCTACTCTTGCTCATTTATTTGGTGATGACAAAAATACAAGTAGATATAACAAATGGCTCTTTGAACTTATCTTCAAAGATGTTCTTGAGGAGGAAAAGAAGGAATGATCAAAGTTAGATTTACCACATTTAAAGAGACAGAAACAATCCCTCTTTATGCAAAATTTCGATTTACAGTCCTTAATCTTAGTACACATGGTTTATCAATACGAAAATCAGAATTAATAGAAATATATCTCGATGAAATTGGAAGAGACTAT
>JAGHAR010000042.1 GCA_021161405.1 Candidatus Iainarchaeum sp. | reverse complement strand
TGGTAATACAAGATGACCAATCGCCATTAGAGCATTGGACTGGTTCACTGAAATTAATTTCAATATTTGTAGCCGGGTCTATGCCTACCGAAGATGGTGTTGGTATACCACCGACTATATACGGCGCGTCGCTGTCTTCTATACTACAATTTTCATCTGCACACCAAGGCCGATAATCAACATTATCGCTTACCGTATCACCTTTTCCACCGATATTAGTGCTCTCATTATAAGGACCACTCACATCTCCCCACCAGTTATTGGTGGCATCAACATTTGGACCAGTAGAGTTCACACCATAATCATTGCCGCTAAACTTATTATTATGTGCCACAACTACGCTTTTATCTGTCTCCAAGTAGCCAACAGCTATACCATCAGTACAGTTAGTGATTGTGTTACCCGTAATAGTAGCATCTGTCCCTTTACCATAATAATCTGTTACCAATATACCTGCTGATGTTGATCCATCACTTGATGCAACCCCAACATTATTACTAATAGTATTATTTTTAATTGTAGCGGACCCACCAGCGCCTACTTCAAATGCATAATCAAGAAAATCACCGATTCCTTTTCCAGTATAAATGTTGCCACTAATAATCGCTGTTGAATCATCGCCTTTAATTAAAATACCTATTCGTCCAATTTGAGCAAAGGTACTATTAGTTACAGTTAAAACACTAGCCGCACCGCCCGAGCTATGGGTATCAGAACCCGCGCCTCCTGGAATGGTTCCTCCGAAGCCAGCAACAGCAAATCCTACATACGAATTTGCGGCATCGCGAATATTTTTAAAATCAACATTATCAATTGTCGTTATACCATGCGATCGAATCCCTTGCCACACTTTCATACCATTGCCATCCAAAACAACATTATTAATATTAGCTGTCACTCCTGCATCAATTAGAAACCATGCTCCACTAACATCATTAGTTGTTGGAAGGTCCACAGAAGGACTAATCACTGGCTTAGAATCAGCGTTACCAGTAATAGTTATATTTTTGTTAATTTCAACCTGTCCAGTAGTAATATCTCCTATTATTTGGATTATATGGCCGCCTGTCGCTGCGTCTATCGCATCTTGAATGCTTGTGAAGTCAGCTCCGCTTGAACCAACAGTAAGAGTATTATCTAAATCAACCACAAATGAAATTAGATCAGATGTCACCGGATTTCCCGCTGCGTCAGTCACTGTAAGCGCCAATGAATGACGACCATCGGACAAGCCGGTAATTGTTGTATTAACCCCTTTACCAGATGAACAAGGTACTGAAACCGAACTACCATCATCAATTTTATAAGAACAAGTTACTGCTGAGCCAGTGTCGCTGGGAGTAAATTTCAATGGTACATCACCTTTGTAAACTGTGTCTGCTACCGGTGCGTCGAAATCGGTGATAGTTGGATCTTGAGTATCCCAAGTTAATTGCATTTCGTCATAATTACTATTGCCGGCATTATCAGTAACTGTTAAACGAATCGTATATACTCCATCTTTATCAGCAGAAATTGTCGTATCCTCTGAATTTGGAGAACCAAAAGTTATTGTTCCTCCGTCAGGACCAGAGATCTTCTCCCAGGAATATGATGCGATTTTTGAATTAGTATCCTCAACTGTTGCGTCTTGTGTGAATTCAGTATTAGCAATTTTATCATTTCCAGCATTTACTGTTGGCGCTTGAGTGTCAACTTTGAATTCTTGATATCCTTCATAACCCTCATTTCCCGCGCTTGAATTTTCCGCTTTATCAACTGAATAGTAGTATAGAGTGTGAGTGCCTTTTAGCGCGATTATTCCAGAACTGGAAACATCATATTCCGTATAATTTCCATCATCCCACTTGTAATAAATTTTATCACATCCGCTGACAGTAATATCTCCATTAGAGTCATCACAACTCAATGTTATTGTTGGAGCACCAGTGTTTGAATTGTACCAGCCAGTAGTATCTGGATTTTTCGGATTTACGGTTAATGTCGTATGCGGCGCGGTATTGTCAAAAGTATAAGTATAAAGTTTTAATCCACCCCATCTAAGGTCGTTGTTCATATCACCCCACTGGTTTCCGGCGGAATCTCCAACTTCTATGTAAAATCTGGTGGTTCCATCCGGCCAAAAACTATCAGCGGTATCTATGTTAATTATCCATTTCTGCTCTGCTGCGTCATAAGACGCGCTGGTAACTCCAAAATTAGCAAACTGGTTTTGATAACTTTGAATCTCCGAATCATCAGCCGGAAGAGTTACTTGAACTCGCGTGTCTTCTGTATCGCCAGGCCGGTAAACATCAAATTCCAAATACGCTAAATTAGCGTCGTTGAAGTCAAAAGTAAATGTTTGAGTCCCGCTCACAAAAGAGTTATTCTCTGGAGTAATCGAATCCAATGTTGGCGCAGTAGTATCTATTATCAATTCATCGCTCGTATTATCATTTCCAACATTCCCGGCTTGATCAGTTGCGATTACAGAAACATCATAAGTTCCGTCACTTAATGTATTCGTGACATCAGCCGTCCAATTATAAGTCCCGTCATCGTTAGCTGTTGTTGAAACTGTTGCTGTATAAGTAGTTCCATTTACTGTTACCTCAACTGTAGCTATAGCATCATCAACTGTTCCTGTTAATTCAGGAGTATTATCACTAGTAATTAAACTATCAACAGTTACTGTCGGGGCAACAACATCTTTCTTAACCGTATCAGTTACATCACCACCTTTGT
>JAGHAR010000083.1 GCA_021161405.1 Candidatus Iainarchaeum sp. | reverse complement strand
GATATGAGCCTGTTATTATTTCATAGTGGTATGCTCTCTTAGCGAATAGCGTGAAGGGTTCGTCAAAGGTTATGTTGTGCCAGTCGTGTTGGTAGCCGTTCCAGGTTGCGGTTGCTTCCCATGTTTTTACCATATTCTGAATGCCCGCTTTCATGACTCATTTTACAAACCATCTCGTAATGTAAACCAACGGTTTAACCAATCCCTCTCTTACAATCGTTCTCAATCCTTCGTTCTCTCTTATTACATCAGCTATCGGCGGGCTCGCTGTATAATAAATTTTGACGATTTCTGTTCCAACTGGGTTCCTCATTAGATATTCATCTCTAAAATCACGTAGCACGTCTATATCCTTGTGTAAAGGCGTGCCATATGCGGCGGTGGCGATGAAACAGGGAGATGGAGGTTCTACATTCCATATCCACGTTTGTATATCCGTTCCATTTGCATTTGTGGCAATTGCAGAGATGTTCCAGGTTCCAACAGCAGCACTGGTGTTCGTGTATGCAGATTCGGTTACTTCTGTCTGGTTGAAAACCTCTGTTCCGTTTATCTGCCAGCTTACGTTCACGATTTGATTGATTGTTATGTTGAAAGTTCGAGTTGCACCCTCATAATCATGAACCGGAGATAGTGGTGCGAAAGAAGTGATATTGGGAGCTGGATATGGTGCTGTCTTTGTTGTCTGATTTATCCAGCTCCGGTTTATGTTCCCTGCTTCGTCAACTGTATGAGTGCCTATTTTGTAAAAGGTATCTGGTGTGAGGTTCGTCGCATTGTAGAAAGGATGGGATGTGTTTGACTGCCATGCGCCATTCAAATAGACCATCGTGTAGTTGAAATCGGCATCTGGTGGATTTGTCCATGTCCAGTTTATCCATGTTTGTGCAGTGATGTTCGTTAAATTAGTAATAGAAAGCGGTGGTATTGTGTCCATCGTTACTACTCTCGTCTCTGACACGTTCCAGTTGTTGGCGGTGTCATTTGCGTAAACCTTGTAAAAGTAAGTTCCATCAGATAAATCTGTGACGTTCTTGTAGAAGTTCATTCCAGAGCCAAGCATCGTTTCATTAGTGCCATTCCAGTTCAGTATCGCAGTTCCGTTTTCGTTTATGGTTACATTGATAAACACCCAACCCATATTCACAGCGGAGTTGTTCGCTGGTGTGGGAGGCACGAATATTATTATTGGTGGTGTTGTATCAGGTGCAGATTGGACCGTTATTTCTTTTGTAGTTGAATCCGTCGCTCCGTCATTGTCTGTTACGGTTAATGTTACCTCATAACTTCCTGCTTCTGAATATGAATGATTTAGTATTTCATGCGTTGTGTTCGTGATGTTGCCATCGCCGAAGTCCCATTCGTAGGAAACAATCGTGCCATCGGGGTCGTAAGAAGAGGATGCGTTAAAGGTTATTGTTTCATCCACAGTCGCATTTTCCGGCGTGTATGTGAAGGATGCAAAAGGATGCTGGCTCAGTGCTTCTCCTCCTCCTGTGCCGGGTATGTTAAAAACGGCATAATATTCGGTATCGTTATAGAACGTAGTTGCGACTGTTATACCCTCTATTGTTTCACCAACGTTTATCACCAAATCTGCATTTTCCAAACTGACTTCACTTAGGTTTGTTGCATTCTTACAGATGTAAACTGCGCCTTTGCCGGTTGAAGGGATGTAAAGAACCTTGGATTCTTCGATTTCGTCTGGCCAGGAGGGCATATAAAGGATGGATTTTCTTTCGCTTATGTTTGTATCTGCAACCAATGCTAAAAGATTTATGTCCTCCTCAGCTTCTTCAAAATGGACTCCTACATCTGCAATAGGTATATTTTTTGTGGCATTTTTTGATATTAAAGCAGGCACATAGACATTCTTTGGCACTTGCGTGAGATCTTCTCCAGTTATCAGCGATGTTATATTCAGGTCAGATGGTAAGGATGAGATCGCATGCTTGTTATGCACATAGACTGAACTAATAATTGTATTGTTCCTTGTCTCATTTGTTATAAGATTTGTCACATTGATTGTTAGCGTGACATTATATTCACCTTCCTGTGAGTAATTGTGCGTAACATAAAAGCCAGATGCTCTATTTCCATCTCCAAAGTCCCAGTTAAACGTGGTGTTGAAGCCGTAATACGGTGTATATTCAGCAGTAAAAATTGTTTCCTTGTTTGGCTCTGGATACGAATGAGATATAATTACCGGGGTTGTTGAGAGTGCATTTTCTTCCCAGCTCCATGTAGTTGGCTCATTATAAAGTTTTAATAATACATTATAATCCGGCTTACCACTCACCACCTGGACAATTCTGATGACCGAAGCATGTTGTTCCCTCTCACCACCAATAGGGTGAAGTCTCTTATCGGGAACCATATCATTGACAGCTTGCGTTGCTATTACATCATATATTCCAGATACATTGTAAGAATAATGCACATGTCCGCCGAAATTGTATGTTTTACCATCACATTCGTTCTCGCAAATAATTCTTCGTAAATCATCAGTGTGAGGTCGTAGGAAACCGCCAAACGTTTCCAAAGGATGGTGAGAAAAGATTATAGTTGTCTGATTTTGATGATTTCTGAGATAATGCTCCAAATAATCTTTGGTTTGCTGATAGTGAGTGGCGATATTACCGGTCAAGCTGCCAGGTTCTTTTGCTCGTGGATTGAAATCCAGACAAACAAAATTTATGACACCATAGCTAAAATTGCGATTTTGCAGGTGAGCTGTAAACGTTTTCCATGGAAGAATACCTCTTATTTCATGTGGCTCTGCCATTTTTGGGCGAAAACCGAAGAGATTTTCAAGAAGATCCAAGTTCCTGCTATTAGATTTGCTCCAGAATATCTCATTGAACCATTCATCCCCTTTAGCATAAGATGCACTATCCTTAACTGATTTCTTTCTATCGTCTGGATTAACACCCTCAGTTTGATTATAAGGCCACTGATCATGGTCACCTATAACCGGGATGTAAGGAATCCCATCACTTATGTCCCCATCCCCATTTGGGTCATTCAACTTGTTCAAAATCTCTCTTGCTTTCAGGAATTCTGACTTCTCAGCGGTATCTGCGATGTCACCTAAAACTACGACAAATGTAATATTAAAATTTTCCTTCTCTTTTATTATTGTCTCAACTACATTTCTCAGCATTTGTGCGCTCCTATCATTGAGTTTTCTTATTTCTTTCTCTGATTTGCCATCATCCCAACCTTCTCCATCATAATCTGGAATCCTATAGCCAATATGAGGGTCAGCGATAACAGCAAAAGACCAATTTGGCTTTGGAGCTTCGGGATCGTGAATAGTAACATGCTTTTTACCATCGCCACGTATTCTTCCCAAATCAGCATCTCCCTCCGCAGACGCAATTATTTCGACATTATCTCCTGATTTTATCATTGTCCCATTGAAGTATGCAGTCTTTGACTCGCCCGGTGAGATGTCTCCTATTACAGCAAAATTTTTATCAAAATCGATTTCATCAGGCTCTACTAAAGTGAGAGTCACATTATACACATTTATATTAATGCCTGTCCGATCAGTTGGGTTTGTAACAGTTAATGTTAGATTTATTGGCTTATTTATGTAACGACCTTCTGGTGCATCTGGTTCGATGCTTACACTCAACCCTTTTTCTGCCCATATTGAGAAGTCTTTTTTAAGCACTCCAAACTTCATCCATTCGCTTGTGGCACCCTTCGAATCCTTCACCCTTGCCTGCCATTTGTAATTTCCGGTAACAAGTCCGTAGCGGGTAATTGCTACTTCAGTTCCGCTTGATACAAAATCACTGATCGTTTCGGGAGTTGGTTCTCCAATAAAAGGCTCTTCTACTCTACGAAGCTCTATTTCAAGCCTGACGTGATCACCATCAGGGTCGCTGACCGTTCCTTTGAATACAACTGTACTCTCCGGAGTTGTTCCACCTTCGGGTATTTCGGTTGTTCCATCAGATCTGAGTTGGGAAAGTGAAATAGGCGAGTTTGGTGGATTATTGACAGTGGGGTATATATAATTCTCCCAGGGCTCCACCAGCGGATAATTATCCTCATCTCCATCTATGCTGTATGGAGTATCGCCAATCCCATCCCCATCGGAATCGCTTCCTTTGTAATCGCTCCAGTGGTTTCCTAAGTAGTTTGTGTGTTGATTGCCATTGTAGGTATAGGTTATTTTTGAGGTGGAGTTCCAGATGTTTGTTGAAGCGGGAGAATTAACATTATTTGTGTTGTTTATGAAGTTGTTGAGGTAGATTTTGTTGTTGCTGGAACCCCACAGATAGATGCCATCCCCGTTGTTCGAGACGGTGTTGTTTTTAATAATATTATGCGAGGAGAATCCTAATTGAACTCCTGCATAGGTATTGCTAATATTTAGATTCTCTATTCTCATTCCCGTACAGTTGGCAAGGATGACCTGCCCAGCATCCTCTGGAACCTTACCTCCAATCTGGTTCTTAAAATAATAAAGAGGTTTACCATTGACGGTGTTGCCCTCTATTGTATGAGTGTTCCAGTATTGTAGTTGAGAGCCTCCAATGTGAATGCCATCGCTATTCATTACGTTGTTGGTGATGCTGTTGTTGCTGGAATCCCATAGACAGATGCCAACTTCGTTGTTCGAGGCATTGTTGTTATAGATATTGTTGCTGGAATGAGACAGAACGATGCCATAATAGTTGTTCGAGTTTACGTTGTTGTTATGGATATTGTTGTTGCTGGAATCTTCCAGATAGATGCCATCAGCGTTGTTCGAGTTTACGTTGTTGTTATGGATATTGTTGTTGCTGGAATAGCCAAGGTAGATTCCATCATGGTTGTTCGAGTTTACGTTGTTGTTATGGATATTGTTGTTGCTGGAATACCACAGAGAGATGCCATACAAGTTGTTCGTGATGCTGTTATAGGCGATTTTATTAGCGTTTGAAACTACATTTATCCCTGACCCCCACCAACCTGAGTTTGTTACAGTGAACCCTTCAATCG
>JAGHAR010000091.1 GCA_021161405.1 Candidatus Iainarchaeum sp. | reverse complement strand
AGAGTTGGATCAATAAGAGGAATTATGAAATATTAAACCCAATTAAATTTTTGATAAAAATTTCGGAGAGATTTGTAATTCGTTTATCATACGGATATTGAATACAACCGCTCCTAACTACTACCAACTAAGATTGATAACTATCAATTACTATCATTTTACTATCAAGATTACTGATAGTTTCTGATAGCGAGCTTTTCATCAGAAGGCTTATAAATACTATCAATAACTATTAATAATTTTTAATAGTAAATTATAAAAATGGAAAAAAGACAGATATTGGATATTATTAAAAGTGGTGAGTCTCAAGAAGTTGAGTTTAAAGAGTCATTTCATAGTTCTCAGACATTCTCAGAACTCATGTGTGCTTTTGCCAATACTTATGGTGGTATAATAATTATTGGTGTTAATCCTAAAAAAGAGATTATTGGAATTAAAGAGGATTTAGATAAACTACAACAAAAAATCTCTGCTTCTGCACAATCTGTTTCTCCACCAATAATACCAAAAATAGAAATTCACACAATTAACAAGAAAAAGATTATTGTAGTTATTATACAGAAAGCAATAGATGGAACCTTTCATACATTTAACGGAACAATCCGAGTGAGAATAGGCAGCACTACAAAAAAGATAGAGGGCTCACAAATGATAGAGTTTTTACAAGGTAAACAAGTTCTTTCTTTTGATGAAACTATCAGTAGAGCAAAAATAAAAGATATGGACATTAATAAAATAAAGCAATATCTTGAGATAAGAGGTCAAAAGGATTTTTTAAGAAGTCATTCTATTGAGGATCTTTTAATAAGCCTTAATCTAGCAACTAAGAATGGATATCTAAAAATAAAGAATTCTGCATTATTGTTTTTTGCAAAAAACCCCATATTTTTCCATCCGCAAATAGAAATAAAAGCAGCAAGATTCGATGATGTAGAACCTGTAAAGATTCTTTCTCATGAACTTATACAGTCGGACTTAATAGAAGCTATAGAAAGAAGCTTATCTTTTGTAAAATCAAATATACCAAAGAGTGTAGAGATAACAGACAAAGCAAAAAGAATAGAAAAATTTCAATATCCTATTGATGTTATAAGAGAAGCAATAGTAAATGCTGTTGCCCATAGGGATTACTTCAGTAAAGATTCTATTCAAATATATGTTTTTGATGACAGAATTGAGATAACAAATCCGGGATCATTGCCCAAAGGTCTCCCTAAAGAATTGTTTGGTACTATCTCTGTCCAAAGAAATCCTCTTACTTATAGGATTTTGCGAGATTATGGTTATGTAGAAGGTTTAGGTTCTGGCGTACCACGCATGATCAATAGAATGAGAGAATATGGACTAACAGACCCAGAATTTAGAATTTATGAACATTTTTTTAGAGTTATTTTAAGAAATAGAAGAACCGAAACTAAACCAATTAAAACTTATATAGATTTAAATGAGAGGCAGATAAAGGCATTAGAATTTCTAAAGAAAAATAAATCAATTAAAACAATAACATATATGAAAATTAATAATGTTTCATTTGGGACGGCTATAAGAGATATAAATGAAATGATAAAATTCAAATATCTTAAAAAGATTGGAGCATACAGAGGAGCATATTACATTTTGAATGAGGAAAAATTAAAATGATACCAAAAGAAATCATAGACAATAGTGAAGGAAACAAATTAGTTAGTTTTCTGAATAATGTTTTAAAAGAAAACCCAAATACAAATTTTGACATAGCAACAGCTTTCTTCAATATTCAGGCTTTTTCTATGATTAAAGACAATTTGAATGGTGTAAAAAGATTCAGGCTTCTTCTTGGTAAAACTCCAGAAATTCAAAATGAAAAAACGCTTGGAGATGTTCTTTTAAAAGAGATAAGAGAAGAGATTGAGAGCTTGGATTTAACAAAAGAGCAAGATGAAACAATAAAGCTGTTTATTAAATTCTTAAAAAGGGAAAATGTTGAAATCAGATTATTTGAGAAATTTCTTCATGGAAAAGCCTATATCTTTGATGATAGGATAGTTATTGGCTCATCCAACTTTACTGCTGCTGGATTAACAAGATATGGTGAGTTAAATACATGGCACTTAAGGTCTCAGGCAGAATATACAAAAAGGGAGTGGTTTGAAAAATTCTGGTCAGAAGCAAGAGACTTCAAGAATGAATTAATAGACCTTTTAGAACATTCGAGATTTGGAAGCAAGGAATACACACCCTATGAAATTTATATTAAAACACTATATGAACTGCAAAAAGAAGACATAAAAGAGGAACAAAAAGAGGAAAAACCAAAGGGGCTTCCAGAAACCAAAGTAAACCTGGCTCAATTCCAAGAGGATGCTATCGCAAGAATCTGGACTAGATTAAAGAAATATAATGGTTGCATTGTTGCTGATTCTGTTGGATTAGGAAAAACATGGATTGCAAAAAAGATTCTTGAAAAGATAGGATATTATGAAAGAAAAAATATTCTTGTAATTTGTCCCGCCCAATTAAGAGATATGTGGAGAAGAGAATTAAAAAAGATTGATGTGAAAGAAAATCTTTTGTCACAGGAAGATTTAGCATCAAAAAATTTCTTGGAAAAGGCAAGAAAGATGCTTGGCGGAAGATTTGACAATGTAGAATTAATAGTTGTTGATGAAAGCCATAACTTTAGAAACCCATTATCAAATAGGTGGGAAAATTTCTTTACCTTAGTTAATGATCATATTGCAAAGAAAGGCAAAAGACCTTATATGCTCTTCCTAACTGCTACTCCAATAAACAATACTCCTTGGGATTTGTATTGGCAAATAATGTTGTTAATGCTTATGGATAGAAGGGCATTTATTAAAGAAAATATACCCGATTTGTTTAAGTTCTTTAAACAAGCAAAAGATAACCCCTCATTGCTAAATGATTTGTTAAATGAAATCTCAATAAGAAGAACAAGAAATTACATCATTGAAAATTATCCTGATGCTTACATTCTTATTGAAATGCCTAATGGAGAACTAAAAGAACAAAAAATAATCTTCCCAGAAAGGGTTCTAGAAAACATAAACTATGAATTAGATAAAGCTTACAAGGGCATGTATAAAGAAATTTCAGACACTATTACAGATAAACTGACAATGGCTTATTATCATTTATTGGAATATAAGAAAGAAGGCATAAAGTCAGAAGAGGAGAGTTTTGTGTTGAATAGAATGATCCAAATTGGTGGCATATTTAAGACATTACTTCTTAAAAGATTAGAGAGTAGTGTAGAATCTTTTAGAATTAGTATAAAGAGGCATATTGATTTTTTAATAAACTTAAAAAAAGCTTTAGTTAATGGGAAAATTCTTAGTAAAGAAAATTTTTCAAAACTAATAGAAAAATTTGGTTCATTAAGCGATGAAGATATTGAAGAATATCTTGAGAGGTTAGAAGAATTAGAAGGAATAAAATTCTCAAAATTCAATAAAAACGATTATAACACCGAGGAATTATTTAAAGATATAAACAAAGACATTAAACTACTAAGCAAAATTCTTGAAAAAGTAAAAACAATTAAACCAAAAGACGATGCAAAATTAAAAGTTCTAAAAGAAAGATTATTAAGATTATCAAAAGATGGTCAAATTGTTTTATTTACTTACTATGCAGACACTTTAAATTATATTTACAATGAAATAATAAAAGACAAAAGATTTTCAAAACTTAAAATTGAGGCGATCTCAAGTTCTGGTCTGACAAAGAAAAATCCGCAACAAAGAGAACAGATGGTAGAGAAATTTTTCAAGAAGGAAATTGACATTTTAATGAGCACAGATGTTTTATCCGAAGGGCAAAATCTTCAGACAGCTAAATACTTAATTAACTATGACCTGCATTGGAACCCAACAAGAATGATTCAGAGAGCAGGAAGAATAGATAGGATTGGCTCTCCTTACAAGAAAATATTTATTTACAACTTCTTCCCAGAAGATGAACTAGAAGAACTATTAAAACTGGTTGAAATCTTGCAGAATAAGATTATAGGTATTGATAAATCGGTAGGTTTAGACCAGACTATTTTAGGAGAAAAGATACACCCAAAAGTTTTTGGGATTATCAGAAAAATTAAAGGAAAAGACTCTAAAGTATTTGCAGAATTAGAACAGGATGCTTTTGGCGGTGGAGAGAAATTTTATCAACCATTAAAAGACTTTTTGAAGAAGAAAGCTTTAGATGAGTTAGAAAAAATACCATATGGAGTTTATAGTGGGTTGAAAAAAGGCAAGATTTCAGGTATATTCTTCTATTATAAGTATGGCAATGACTTTCATTTCTGGTATTTGTATGATGTAAACACAGGATCAATAATCACTAATAAAACCGAGATAATTGACTTTATATCATGCAAACAAAATAAAGAAAGAGTTATACCTAATTTCTTTGAGAAGATATATGAGGTCAATAAAATAATAGTTGAAGACATAGAAAGGGCTTACAAGGAGATTGAACTAAGTCAAACACAAGACTCAAAACTAAGAGAATTGAGTAAATCAAGAAGTACAAAATTTGTAAAGAATATGATTGCAGAAATCGAATTACAAATAGATTCATATTTAAATGAGTTTCCAGATGATGATTCAATAGAGAAGTTCTGGGATCCAATAAAAAATAAACTTATATCTATGCCTCCAGCTCCAAAAAGATTACAAGTATTAAGAAAGATATGGAAACAATATAAAAAGGACAATAATTGGAAAAAGATGATTAAAGAGTTAAACAACTTTTTAATGGAAAAAGGCATATTTAAGAAAACAGTTATAGAACCATTTGATAAATCAAAATTACGATTGATAACAATAGACTTTATTTCGTAGTTAAGATAAGCCATTTAATACCTCAAAGAGATAGCGAAAGTGCAACCAGATTGCACATAACATATGCAATTAAATGAAACTTTGCCGAAGGCAAAGTTTGGACGAAGGCAACTTGTTGCCGAAGTCGTTTAATGCCTGTTAGTTGCCCTGAACAATAGTGAAGGTTCGAGGTGAAGCCGAGAAAGTTGGCGGGGGTTTATTTTTAATGGATTTCCTTTTTGATTAAATAAATGAATATTGCAATAGTTATACCAATAAATAAAAACATTAAACAGTCAACTGGTGTGGCCCTTTTACCATAATAGTTAAAAACTGCCGAAAATACAAATGCAAATATTACATAGAAGCCCCAAAAGAATTTGCTTTTATATGAATCATCTCCAACTAAAGAATAGCAAATCGGTAATATTAAAAAGAACCCAGAAATCCCACCAAATCCTAAACTAATTATCCATTCAAAAATATTCATATCAGATGTTAATGTACCTGTCACATTTGTTGTTTGATTAACCAATTCTGCACCATATAGATTAGCCATAACAAAATCTTATCAATATAAAATTTAAAAGAGTAACGAGCCCGCCAATTGCAACTAACGAGTATTTCACGCACTTTT
>JAGHAR010000086.1 GCA_021161405.1 Candidatus Iainarchaeum sp. | reverse complement strand
TAAGATAAGCAAGCTTAATTGGTTATTTTGCAGAAAAGGAAAATATTGATATAATCAAGTATAATTATGGTCGGTGCTTTGCAGAGGATTGAAAGGTTTAGAGAAA
Organism: Candidatus Iainarchaeum sp.; assembly: GCA_021161405.1. GTDB lineage: Archaea > Iainarchaeota > Iainarchaeia > Iainarchaeales > JAGHAR01 > JAGHAR01. Next base: position 3,933 of record JAGHAR010000086.1, on the reverse strand, counting down.
TTAAGGAAAATGAATGGCATAATATGATTATTTTAGATGATAATTTACAGGTTTTAAAAGAAGTGTTAAAGAAGGATAAAGATGACAGATAATATCAAATTAAGAAGAGAAATACGAGAATATATTGGTAAACTTAAATCTGCAGAAGATATTTTTGGTTTATTCAAACTTCTTAACTATCCTGACAATATTTTATTTGATGTCTCATACAAAAGAAAAAAAGAAGAATTTGATTTCAAAAAAGAAGATGTACAGAGAATTAAGGAAATATACGCCATTCTCAGTTTTGATGAAAAACTACCTGTTTTCTTAATTGAAGCAAAGACATTAACACATTCTTTTATTAGATCTGTTACAACAACTTTTGATAAACAATACCTGCATTTTTTGTTAATCTTTTCAGTAGATTATTCAGAAGTAATTTTTGTATTTCCAAAACGTGAAAAAGTTGAAGCAGGAAAACATAAGCTCAAACTAACAAAACTCATAATAAATAAGGAGGAAATAATTGATAAAAAAGAACATTATACAGTTATTGAAATTTTATCAAACATCTATTTTGAAAAAGAAAGTACATGGCGTGATATCTGGAGAAAATGGAACAAAGCATTTAGCGTTGAGAGAGTAACAGAAGCATTTTTTGAAGACTACAAAAACATATTCTTTACACTAAGGAAAGAATTAGACAAACAGAAAATACCCAAAAAAGAAGCTCATGAGTTTACTTTGCAGTTTCTAAACAGAATAATGTTTATCTACTTTATTTCAAAAAAGAAATGGTTGGGAAATGTAAAGTTTATGGAGTGGTTATGGACATCTTATAAAAAATTGAATAAGTATGGCTCTGATGAGTTTTATGATAAATGGCTCAGACAGGTTTTCTTTAAGGCATTTAACAACCGTTCAAATGAAATAACTGGTTTGCCAGAAGAGGTCAAAAGAGTAATTTCTAATGCTCCTTATCTAAATGGTGGTTTGTTTAGGAAGAACGGCTTAGATGATTTGAAAATAAAAATAACTGATAAATTGTTCCAGAAAGTTTTTGATTTCTTTGAAAAATACAACTTTACAATTAAGGAAGATATGCCTCTCGACCAAGAGGTGGCTGTTGACCCTCAGATGATTGGTTATGTTTATGAGTCTCTTGCATATGTGGGTGATGAAATTTATGATAGGAATGATTTAGGTATTTTTTATACTCCGAGAGTTGAAGTTGACTTCATGTGCAGAAGGGCAATAGTTGAGTATTTGTCAAAACATTTAACAAAAGTACCGAAAGATAAGATTTATCACTTGGTTTTTGAGTTATCTGAAGAAAAAGAGAAGATTGAGAAGTGGTTTGATAAAGAAGGGTTATGGTATAAACTAGAAGAGGTTTTAGATAACTTATCTGCTGTAGATCCTGCTTGTGGTTCTGGTGCATTTTTAGTTGGTTTGTTGAATGTCTTGGCAGAGCTTTATAGGATAGTATATAAGCACATAAAAAGAGACTTAACAGATTTTGAGTTGAAAAACAAGATTATTCAATATTCTCTTTATGGTGTTGATGTAATGCCTTGGGCCATTCACGCGGCAGAATTAAGATTGTGGCTACAGTTAATTGTTGAAACTGAATTCAAGAAAGAAGAATTAAGAAAACATCCGTTGCTTCCTAATCTGAATCTCAATTTAAGGATCGGAGATTCTCTTGTTCAAGAAATTGGTGGAATAAGTTTTAACATAAGAACCAATGATTTGAAACCCCATCTAAAGAAGAAGCTAGATAATTTAAAACAGGAAAAGAGAAAATATTTTGAGAACTCTCCTACTGCCAAATTCAAAACTCCTGAAGAGGTAAAAGCAGAAGAAATCAGGCTTTTTGAAGAAATAATTGATGAAAGAATAGAAGGATTAAAAAAAGATATTGAATCTCTGGAAAATGATATGAAAAAACGAGGAAAACAGGTAGGTTTGTTTAGTTCAGAAATAAATGTTGAAGCTGAAGTTTATCTTAAGGAGAAAGAAAAAATTAATGCAATGAAGAAGGAAATTGAGGATATTAAAAAAGAAATTGAAAAATTAAAGAGAATTAAAGAACTTCTGAAAGACCCAGAAAAGAAACCTTTTGTTTGGGACATTGATTTTGCCGAAATATTTGGAGATAAGAATGGTTTTGATATTGTAATTGGTAATCCTCCTTATGTAAGGCAGGAGATGATTTCTCCGCCAAATAAATTAAAAGCAGAAGTGAGTTTAGAGGACAGAAGAGAATATAAAGAAAAATTGATTAAATCTGTAAAAAATATTTTTCCAGTTATTGACAAAATAGACAAGAAAAGCGATTACTATATTTATTTTTATTTTCATGGTCTCGGATTGTTGAATGATAAAGGAACATTTTGCTTTATTACTTCTAACTCTTGGCTTGATGTTGGATACGGTAAGAATTTGCAGGAGTTTTTACTAAAGTATGTCCCGATTACAGCAATTTACGACAATCCAAAAAGAAGTTTTGCTCACGCTGATGTTAATACAATTATTGCTTTGTTCGGTGCTCCGAAGTTTGCGGAAGAAAAAACAATTCATGGCTTAAAAATTTCAGGAAATGGTAATAATTGGCCTATGCTAAACCATACTGCAAAGTTCGTTATGTTCAAAAAACCTTTTAAGGAAGTAATTAATGCTAAAAACCTTATTGAAATTGAGAATGTTAAAGTCAAAATTAGAGGAGAAGGAATTACCGAATTAGTAAAGAATGTTGTAAAGACAAAAGACTACAGAGTTTTTCCTATTTTACAAGAAGATTTGCTGGAGGATGGTTGGGAATATAGATAAAAAAGAGTTATTGGAATTAATTGAAACTGGGGAAGGATACACATTGGAGTTTAAAGAGTCATTGTCTTCTTCTATGGGAAAAGATATATGCGCATTTGCTAATTCTTCTGGCGGCAAAATAATTTTAGGTGTTAAAGATAATGGAATTATTAAAGGATATAATCTCTCTAACAGGGACAAATCAAAGATACAAGACATTGCTAAAAACATGGAACCCTCTTTAAATGTAAGAATCGAACAGGTAGATAATTTAGCAGTCGTGTTTGTTTCAGAAGGAAAGGACAAACCTTATTTTGTTAATGGACATTGCTACATAAGACAGGGAGCAAGTTCTGTTTTATTGAATAGGGAGGAGCTTAGAGATTTCTTCCAGAGGGAAAATCTAATAATATTTGACAAAAAAGCAAATAATGACTTTAAGTTTGAAGAGGATTTTAATGAAAACATCTTTGAATTGTTCATTGAAAGAGCAAAGATTTCAAAAGATTTGGGCAAAGAGCATATATTAAAAAATCTGAATCTTATTACGAATGGCAAATTAAACAACGCTGGAGTGTTATTTTTTTGCAGAAATTTAAAGAAGTTTTTCCTAAACGGCGGAGTTGCCGCTGTTCTGTACAGAACTCCTGACAAGGCGAATGTTATGGACATCAAGGAATTCTATGATGATTTTGTCAGCAATTATGAGAATGTTATGAAGTATATTCTTATATTTTTGAGCAGGAACATTGAGATTAAAGGGATAAAAAGAGAGGAAAATTTAGAGATTCCTGAAGAAGCATTAAGGGAATCTTTGATTAACGCAATGGTGCATAGGGATTATTTCATTCAGGGAAGGGTTCAGGTTGATATTTATCCTGACAGGCTGGAGATATCAAATCCCGGGAGATTGTTGTTTGATGAAAAAGAGCTTGGAAATGTGAGTGTCGCAAGAAATCCCATATTATTTGATTTGGTTCATAGGTTGGGATATATAGAAAAAGTTGGTTCTGGGATTAAGAGGATTAAACGCCTTGTCCCTGATGTAAAATTTGAAATTACTTCTGACTGGTTTAGGGTTGTTTTCAAAAGAAAAACAAGGTTCCCAGAAAAGTTCCCAGAAAAGTTCCCAGAAAAAAC
>JAGHAR010000125.1 GCA_021161405.1 Candidatus Iainarchaeum sp. | reverse complement strand
ATTTTACTTCCCTATATTGAGTCAATAAAGAATAGAGAGGAAAGACTATTTCCTAGAACCAGACAGCTCGTATGGCTTCGCCTAAAACAATTAAACAAAAACATTTCTCCACATGTATTTAGGCATGATCGATTAATGAAACTTGCATTAAAAGGAGCAACAGAAGCTCAACTTATGGATTGGGCTGGATGGACAGACGCAAGACCAGCAGGAGATTACATAAGAGCAACAGGAAGATTAGCCATGCAACTAGCCGATAAAGTAGATTAGTCGTATGGGATGGAAGGGTTTAGCCCAAAAAATGAGATCCTAACCCTTCTTTTTGCAAATCCATTTTGGAAATAAGATGTTGGAAGCTATTGTAATCAGCCATATTGCGATAAGCAATTCATAAGGTTTCTGCCATCCATAAATTGTTTGTTCTGTGATAAAAACAAAGGTTGCATAAAGAGCTAAATAATCTACGAAAGTTAATAAAAATATCAATATGAAGAATGACAAAATTTTATTCCTCATTTTATCCATCCTTAATCACTTCCTTTTTATTTGTGATGTTCTTATTACCTTGCTTACGAGTTTCACCAACCATGACATTTCAACCCTTCCATGCGGGGTTTTTGAGCATGCTTACTCTACATTTCACGTTATTATGTTTCTTTTTCACTTTCATAAATTTCCCAAAATAGATAGGCTAAATATAAAGAAAAAACCACGATATACAAGATTACATTAAATGGAAATCCAATCATTCCTCAACATCCCTTAATTTGATGTCCAACCTTCCCGATTCGTAAATGATGTAGTCATAGGATTTACGAAGCAGGCTAGGTATCGGCGTAGAACCTCAAAATCAACTTTAGACTTCATTTTTCAATCTCCTCTTTGTCAGTTTCAACCATATAAATTGAAGCTAAACTAAACATTATCAAGGGATAAAGCAAGAAGAGAATCCATGATAAAGACAGTCTTCCCATGATACCAGACCATTTCATATATGCGAAATAGAGTATCCAAGCGAAAAGTATGGAAAACCTCGACTTCCACTTAGAACTCATTTTTCTATCTCCTTTTTCCATTCTCCTGGTTTTTTCTTTTTAGAAGCCGAAAAGGCTCGATATGTATCGCATGTTTTATGTAAGGCTTTTAGGCAAAGTTTTTCAAAAACTTCTTGGGTAACAGAACAAGTACAACAATCTATGAATAGACATGGTTCTAGTTTTGATGGAATTGAAATCATCCAGACTATGCAAGAAAGAAAAGCATACATGAACACTACCATTCCAAGTATTGGATATCCAATACGTAATAGGAGGCAAGCGAGAGCCGTTATGACACCGCTTGTTAAAAGATTGGTTCTTTCTATCCATTTTTCCTTAACATGCGCTTTTAGAATCTTCTCAATACAACAGAATACAGAGAAATATTTCAAGACTGTAATGTTCATTTTTCTATCTCCCTCAGCTTGATGTCTAATTCCTTCATACGCTTCTCCAAGCTCTCCAACTCCGACAATCTATGAAGCGTATCTTTACTCTTTGACTTAACGATTCGCAGATACTCAGACGCTAAATGCTCATATTCACGCTCAACATCAACAACATCATGATTCATTTTTTTCATCTCTCCTTTTTTCAAACAGATTAGGAAAGTGAGCTTTGAATGATTCAACCGATGGATACTCTCGGATTCCCGTATTCGTGACTAACCACCATTTCTTACTTCTATCAACAATCTGATGTCTTGCTTTCTTATCAGCAAGATTACAGAAACAAGTTATATGAATTGTATGAAGACTATCATCTTTCCCTTCAAACGCAAAGTAGATTCCATCAGAAATCTTTACACCTAAAATTTGCCATCCATTACGCCTATTTGTTGGTTCAAGACAAGCTTTAAAGACACACCAATCACAAACGATTTCATCCAAATATTTCTTAAACTCCATAGACTCCTCATAGTCTAAATCTCGACATCTAAGATTTACATCCCAATTCTGACATTTCTTACACATTTTCTTTCACTCTTCATCCCTCAGATTTGCGTGGCATATTTCTCATCAAATGTTTCCATCTTCTTCTCCAAGGCCAAAAGAAGAATCTCTTTAACAGAGTCTTTGATTTTTCGATCTGTTAGGATGCGAAGCCATTCCCAAGCAAGCTGATCATATTCAGATTTGACATTCTCACTCATCCTTCCGCCCTCCTCCATTTATCCATTTTCTCTAAACAATCATCACAATAGAATGTAGCGTTATTATGTTCCTTACCACAAACAATACACTTCTTCATCCCTTTTTCCATCCTCTCTTTCACGGTTTCATAGCCAAGAAGACCCCGCAATTCGTGCAATCCGCAAGCCTCTTCAAATCCCTAGCCAAACTCAACAATCCACAGACCCCCTGATCTTCATCATACCATGCACACCTATCTCCTATGCATTCATTATCAGAATGCGGATTAAGATGACGCAAAGGACAAATCTTCCGTTTCTTTTCCTTCCGAACAACCTTGCTCAAAACATCAGACATTACTCAATCACCACTTCCCAATTTGAGGCTTTAATCCGAGTTCTTTGTCAATTTCTAAAGCAATCTTATATGTTAAATCCCAAAGCTTATCAATGTCCTTTAGAGATAATAAGGCGTTCATGCTTCGCATGTTAATAGCTTTCTTTTGAAGCGCCTTTATGGCATCCTCAACTAATGTGTTCTTGAAGCATTTAGGAACCTCAATTTCATATAAATGATCAGAAGCTCCACTTGCCCAAAGCTTAATAAGATCAGAAATCGCTTCTTCATAGTTTTTACGAGTCTCAAGATAAACTTTCTTAAATACCTTTACGTTTTCTTGAACCCTTCGGTCATATTGCCGAAGCTTTTCATCGTTTTCTTTCAATTCGTCATGCCAAAAAGCGACATCCCTAATCTGTCTAGATAAACTATCATTAAGATGCTCGGCAAATTTAATGAGACAGATTGTTAAACCTTTTCCAAACTCACTTTCTTCATTCATTCTTTTCCTCTCCAATAGACAATAACGTAGTTACAAGAACATCCTCAATCTGAATAAGCAAACTGTATTCTTTCTCAAAATCTAAATTAAGATGGTTTAAATGGTTAAGGATAGCTTCAGCTTGACGGATATGACTAATCGCTTGATTTATATAGCTAATTTTAGTTTCATCCATTACCTAATCACCTTCTTTTTTCAACTTTATCAGACAATCCACTTTCTCCTCAATAACCTTCAATCTATACACTATTACAAAAAACATGACAAAAGCCATACCGATAATAAAACCCTCAAGCATCACCTAATCACCTTTCTACAAAATAGTATTTTATCGCTCCCTTCCAAGGCTTTATCCCATGCTTCTCTTTCAGATGCTTACTCCGATGATCCCTAACGATCTCTCCACATAATCTACACTTATCCCTCATCGGACAATCCCTCACATATACTTGCTATCAACTCATCGGCCCAACATCTAACTCCAGTTTCACGGCTAACCTTACGAGAAAGTTCCTTCGGAACAAAGAAACGATGCCCATTAATGCACTCCCAATGTTCATTAAATCTCGTTACACTTTGAAGAGCTATATCCCTAGTTCCGCAAACAGGACATTTACCATCCCAATCCAAAACACGCATTTTTTTCACCGATTCCAAAAATAACCCCAAGAATTAATAACACTTTATGATAAAAACATAACATGCACAGCTATATGAAACAAATATCCACAAAGTTTTCCACATCCAAATCTTTACATGGAAATGTCAAATCATCCATTCTGGTCTTTTCCTTTTTTCTTTTTCTTCGTATGTCTTTTCAGATAATTCAGCTAATCGGCTTAAAGGCTCAACCAACCGATTCAAAGATTCCACAACTTGATCTAGTTTCTCTTCTAAATCTGTGATTTTCCGATTCATCCAACGAATAGCCAAAGCTTGATTATCCAATCTAGACATCAACTGATTCATTATTTCTCCATCTCTAAGATACCCTATGCTTCCAGTCCTCTGAATCTCCAACAACTCATCAATCGTAAGCTCCCGTGAAGTCTTCGCCTCAACCCGCACAGTAAACTCATCCTTCTGATAAATCCGAGTCAAGAAATCTTCAAACTCCCCAATCGTAAAACATCGAATCCCAAACTTATTATCAATCCGCTTACCATAAAAATCCCGGTTCCAATCCAAAGTAGTAATCCGAAACTTCTCAACCCTATGACCAGTCTTTTTCTCAACAATCTCATAGATACGCCTCATCAACATCAACACATGCGCCTTATCCATACCCCTATCATAAGCAATAAAACCAGTAATCTGACCACGCTTCTTCCCAAATCTAACCTTCAAATGACAATCCCCATAAAACTCATCCACATCACCAATAACCCCCATATCCCTAAGATAAGGCGCTTCAATCCTAAAATGAACATCATGCAAAAGAAGAGGCCGAACCACACCGTATGTGATGTTACTACAATAACGACCACCTTCCAATCGTTTAATATAGCCTTCTTTATGGAGATTTCTTAGGT
>JAGHAR010000062.1 GCA_021161405.1 Candidatus Iainarchaeum sp. | reverse complement strand
TATAATGTCCTTTGGCGGCGGTGGTGTTATAATAGGCGTGGATATTAGACCAACTTTAACGCTTAGCAATCCGGCAGATACAACGGTAAAGCGTAAAACTTCAGCCTTATTCGTGTTGAATGTGGATAACAGCACTTCGGCTTCTGGTTCGATATTGATTGACCGTTTCGAAGTTCCCTTAATAGCTGGTAAACACTATTTGGCGATTGTAGGGGCGGAAATAACCGGTTTGAGAAATATTGAGGTAGTATATCAAGTTTAATTTATAAACGTGAGGTGGTTAAAATGGCGGGTGAAACACGTGCGGCGGCGGTTAAAAGCTCAGGAATAGGGGCGTTATTTGAAGAGGTGGCTGATTTAGTGGGCGTTAAGGACTTAGCGGAGGCGGGTAGCAGAAAGTTTAAGTTATGGGCGTTTAAAAACACGGTTGGTGATTTGTGGTTCAGGGATTTATTCAGCATGTTTGAAAATCCAGATACGCTTATACAATTAGAAAAGCCTAAGGCCATTCCTTACCATCCGAAACACATTTCAGAGATTTTCTATACAGCATTAGACAAAACGATTGAAATATCCGCATGGGTAGGCGAAGAAATAGGTTCGGAGTCAATAATGGAAATGCTAAGCGAAGGCCTTAGCTCAGCTTTAGAATCTAACTTTAACGGCGGCCTACAGACGATATTAAACGTTTGGAAGGGAAGCCTTCCACCGGATGTTAGTTATAGCCAAATGTTAGGCCAACGTGCAGATTTGCTTAAAACGAAATATGCGGCGTCTATCTTAGCACCTACTTCAGCGTTACCTTATACGATATTGGAGGGATTGATTCAGGGCGGATTTACACGGCTACAAACCTTATATCAGCTAACTGACCAAGAAGTTATTTCACTACTGCAAACGAAAAATCAGCAGCTTATAGCTCATATAACCGCTTTAGGAAGCTTCATAAACAACGTGTTAAGCGATTTAATCTTTGATGCTGTGCAGTTTGCGGATAGACTTGAAAACGTAGTTAATACGATGGTAAATGTGGCGGTTGAGAGGTTAATAGCAATTCTCGATGACGTAAACGCAATACAAACACGTTATGATGTTGGATTGGTTACTGACGAAGATTATAACGATTTTCTAGCCGAAAAAGACGCCGACGCCGACGCCATTAATGAGCTTTTAACTCAAATTCAGACAGACATTGACAACCTGATAAGCGATTATCTCAGCGTTCTTGATGGAATTATCAACGATATTGTTTCAATCGTAACGAATTACTATAATCTGTTTGAAAGCACGATTAACGAACAGATAAACGCATTGGTTAGCGAAATTAACGATATAGGCGTTGACACAACGATTAAGAACAACATAAAAGAAGTTTACGAAAGACTTCGCGCATATAGACAATGCGGGTTTGATTACGTGTAAAGCGTGATTAAAGGCCGGGAATATGCCGCGCGGCCGACATGCGGAAAGAAGACGGTCGGAAAAGCGATTATACGAACGTTCAAAAGCGAATGCTATCATTTCTTTAACTACGACGGCCTTAAAAATCGTTAATTCTAATCGTGAGTTTTCCGCGAAAACGATAACGAAGGCCGTAACGATGATTAAACGAAAATTGGACGAACGCCGCAAGACGGCCGCCGAACGTATTGAAAAAGCGAAGTTAAGTAAATACTCAGTTATAAAGACGGAAAACACGAAAACGGCCATTTACGACAAAATACTAATAACAAACTATCCAACGACGGCTGAAGACTTGATTAAAACGGTCGCGAATTACAGCAAAGCCGGAATGCCGAATTTACGGCTTGATGAGCCAAACCATGACGAATTAAAGCCGGTTTTCCGCATGTATTATACGTCTTCGAACGCCGATGAAATACATTCGACAATGGCCGCCGTTCGAATAACACCGTTCACGTTAAACACGCTTTACCATTCGGACGCCGATTTTTACATTATCACGCCGCAAACGCGTCAAGATATATCGAGTCAATACGTTCAGCGGACAAGTCCGGTTTATCACGTTTTGGAATTGCTAAGCCGACTTTTAAGGACAAAATCGCGCCGTGAACGTCATACACGTAAAAGAAAAGGTCATTACGGCATTTTAGACGAAAACGAACGAATACATTTAGTTTACACGAATTGGTTTGAGGAAAAATATACTTATCCGTTGAAATGGGCGCTTAACGACGGTTACTTTATGCGCATAATGAACGCGCATGGCGTCGGTTTGCCGGAACGTGCCGGACGTTTAGGTTTTCCGTATATCGTGGCTATAGTTGGCCGTAAAGGCAAATGGACAAAACGATACGGCGATAAAAAGGAAAGATGGACGGTTTACGAACGTTCACAATCGGTTAAAGGCAAATATTAGTTAAAAGGTGGTTAAAATGGGCGTGTTGGCCGACGTGTTGGCGAAAATTCCAGATTTGGACGCACGCTTTAGATACGACTTTAATTTTTTGGATTTATGGCAATTGGCCGATTTTAGACGAAATAAATTTGTTTTCTTAGGGAAAAAAGCCATTCGTGAATGGATGAACGAACATAAACACGAAATACCGAATTACTATCGGTCTGTTTTAGCCGCCGAATTGAGCCGTGCGATTATGAAGTTATGGCAGAGTCCGGAGCTATTTAAT
>JAGHAR010000071.1 GCA_021161405.1 Candidatus Iainarchaeum sp. | reverse complement strand
GTTCCTCTTTGAGTTCTATCGTGGTCCTCATGACAAAAGCATTATAATATTCTAATGCAATAATGTCGACCCTTCCCGGATCCCTGTGGGGCTCCAGGCGACAAAGCTCAGAGGGAAACACCCGGTTCCATCCCGAAGCCCCCAGCGCCGATGGTACTGGGCAGAAATGCCCGGGAGAGTAGAGCGCCGCCTGGTTTTTTTATTGAAAGGCCACCCTTGTATGAGTCGTATACGGCCCTTATTATCGAAGTGTGAAGGTAGAGATCGTTGTTGCCGACATCATTCTAGATGCTGGTAAGGTCCTTCTTCGTCGTCATCCCCAGCTTGGGAAGTGGCTTCCTCCTGGCGGACACATTCGGCCAGGGGAAACGCCTGACGATGCTTTGCGCCGGGAGTTGTGCGAAGAAACGCGGTTGCTCGTCGAACCAATCGACTACGCCAACCTTCTGCCCGCAGAGGCGATCAAACAAGAATTGGCGCTCCCGTTTTATGTCAACGTCCATAGCGTAGGCGACCACGGCGGTGTCAGATCTTGCGACCGTGCATCTTAAACCGATTGTTTCTAGTCCTTTACTGCAAGACCCGACCCCGCTACCCTTATGTATGTAGAGGCTGCATCGGGATGGCTTTTTCTACCGGCAGGAAGGAAAGCGGTCGATGGTTAGAATACTTCTACCAGGAGCTTAGGAGTTCATGGTTAACAAATTAAGAGAATGGAATTGGAAGAAAGAGCATGTTAGTTTAGTAGCTGGCAATCATGATGCCGTGAAAATAATAGCTCTTGCGAAGAAATACGGTTCAGACAAGACCGCAGTTCATGATCTTTCTTTCAGTCTTAGGAGAGGCGAAATCCTAGGCCTTGTCGGACCAAACGGTGCCGGAAAGACCACCACCCTGAAATGCATCATTGGCCTAGTCCGGCCTACGGCGGGAAACATTTGGGTAGAAGGAAATCCGGCCGGATCACGAGAGGCGAGGGCGGCGATTGCCTACATCCCGGAGACCCCCTTGCTGTACGATGATCTGACGGTTACAGAGCACCTGAAGTTCGTGGCCATGGCTTACCGCGTGCCCCAAAAACGCGCGATTCAAAGGATTGATCAGCTACTCCGGGACTTCGAGCTTGAAGAGGAAAAGGATGAAACACCTTTAGCTTTCTCCAGGGGCATGCGAAGGAAGCTCTCCGTTGTTTGTGCCCTTGTCCACGATGCCCCGGTGTTGTTGGTTGACGAGCCGTTCACCGGATTGGACCCCCATGCCGTCTGGACGCTGAAGAAATGGCTGCGGAGGGCAAGGGCCGAGGGGCGAAGTGTCCTTCTCTCCACCCACATGCTGGGGATAGCCGAGGAGCTCTGTGACCGCTTTTTGATCCTGCACCAAGGGAGGAAAATTGCGGAGGGGACGCTGGCCGAACTGCGGGAACTCCCCAAACTCAGTGGAAGGACAGAAGCAAGCCTTGAGGAGGTTTTTATCTCCCTGACCAACCCCAATCCGGAGTTCGGAGAGAGCAAGATGGAGTAAGCCATGGGCTCCGACCTTGTCGTCCTTTTTGCTCTGCGGACTCTGCAGTACAGAAGGTTGCTTGCTCGCGTAGGAAGGCGCGCCCGGACCGCAAGTCCCGTCACGATCCTCCTTGTGTTGCTCTGCGTCGGGGGCGTGGCCCTCCTTTGCCTTGAAGCCCCGATGTACGTAAAGGACTTCCTGGAGCGATCGGCCTATCCTGCGGACCAACTGGTGACACCTGCGCTTTATGGCTTCCTCCTCTTGTCGTTCTACCGCAGCTTTACCCGTGGGATCCGCTATCCCCCTTTCTACCTTGCCCAAGGGGACCTCGTGTTGCTTCTCCCGTCCCCCTTGGACCGGCGGGTAGTGTTGTTCGCCCGGTTAATCCGCTCCTTCCTCACAAGTGGGCTCGGGGTGGCGATCGTGTGCCTGCTCTCCTCACGGTTCCTTCCCGTGATCTTGCCTGGGCTTTCGCCGGGGGGAATTGCGGCCCTGGGGCTCGAGGTCTGGTTCCTTCTCATTGTGGTGACCGATCTGCAATGGTTTGTGTTTCGCTTTCGGACCCTCAGGATGATCGCGCGGATTGTGAAACACGCAGTCTCCTTTGTCTTTGTGCTCGCTTTGGTAGCCCTATTCGTCCTCTGGGTTGTGAACCCAGAGATTTTCCGAGTTGGCGCCGCTGCAGCTGCTACCGAAATCCCACCGCTTGCTGTATTTCCGCATCTCCCCCTGCTTATCGGGCTCGGCCTATTGGCTTTGGCCGCCTCTTTCATCGCCTTCCGTACGATGGCGGGAGCTGACCTCGAGCGCATCGTGAACTACAGTTTCTTTGTCGGGGAAAGTCTAAAGTTGGTCCAGGGCAGGCAATTGGAGGAGGGGAGACGCCTGGCTGCCCGGTTGAGCGAGGGTAAAAGGAGAGGTGTGCGAATAAAGATCCCGGGCTATGGGTTCGGAGGACAAGCCATTGCATGGAAGAGCGCCACAGTGCTGGTGAGGCAGGGTTGGCAAACGTGGCTTATGTTAGCGTTCTTTTTCTTAGGGGCATTTCTCGTGGCCCTGTACGTGCAACCGTTTTGGGCCAAAGTACTTGGTGTCTTCTACCTATTTTTCACATCAGCCAATCTAGCACTGGCTGCCCTTCATCAAGACCTCAGATCGAGAGACCTTATGCGCCAGTTGCCCTTCTCGTCCAAAGACATCGCTTGCGGAAACTTGGTGATCCCAACCTTCTTGCTCACCTGCTTGGGATGGTTTCTAGTAACTCTGCTATGGGCACGAAACTTTTACAGCTTTGAAGAATATGCGTTTCTTATGGCCCTCACTCCTCTCGGCTCCTACCTAGTTGCCATTTGCGGGTTGACGTCGGTGCTCGCAGGGAGTCACCAAAGCTTCGGCAGAAACTCAGTAGCATTTGGTTTGGTTCTTTTGATGGTCGGAGCTCTATCCGGCCTTGCCTGGCTACTCAAAAACATCTATATCCATTCTCTTTGGGTTTGGGGGTTTATATTGTTAATCGGATTCCTTGGAGGGCCGATTCTTAGGCAGGTGGTGACCAGCCAGGTGGCTAAATGGATGGAATGGCATGATTGAAGTACCACCGCTTCTGGAGTGGAAAGTGTTGGACAAAGCCCTCTCGATATTGAGTAGCGAAGCCAATTTTGCACGAGAGCGGCGGTGTCAGGTCTTGCGATCGCGCATCTTAAACCGATTGTTTCTAGTCCTTTACTGCAAGACCCGACCCCGCTACCATCTTTGTGATCACAAGTGCAAGAAATCTCAGCGTTCATACAACAAATTTAATAACTTTTATGACGAAATACAAAATTAACCCTTTCGTTACCGTTGATGGGCTGGCGTGCAAAACACCCATTGCTTTTAAGCGTCTGACCGATAGAAAGATGAAACAAAAGGGTCCTGATTTCTCTATTACTGTCGTTATCAATAAAAATTTGCAGATTAATCAAAAATATGGCTCCAAATCACGTCTTCGAAACTGTGATTTTAGATTCAAACGATGGAAGGAGTTTTGTGAATGCACGAAAGGTACTTAAAAAACATATGTTAAAAGCAACCACAAATGTATTTTTACCATAACCGTATGTTCCATCCATGTTTACATGGAATACTTGCTGTTACGGTTAAAGGAGATCTCTTGCCATGTCCATATATGAAGCGTGAAGTTTTGGGTAATCTCAAAGATCCTGAAGTAATAAATATGGTTTTTGAGACGAGGTTAATCGACAGGTACTGGCGCATGACCCTCTCCAACGTAGAAGGATGCAGAGAATGTGGATTCCGTTATGGTTGTATGGATTGTCGTGCGGTTGAGTCGCAGCTGACCGGAAAGATAGATGGCAAAGCGTTGTGTCCACATGATAAAATCTTTAAAGGAAATAACTATATTGCATAATAAAAGACTACCAATGACACCCATTGTGGAACTCCGTGGTGTAGTGAAGAAGTACGGGCGCAAAGTGGCGGCCCTGAAACGGGTAGACCTTTCGGTGGAAGAAGGTGAGGCGTTTGGATTGGTGGGTCCCAACGGCGCTGGAAAGACCACTTTGATAAAGCTTATACTCGGCCTTCTCAAACCCACCGCTGGAACAGTGCGCGTTTGGGGGTATGAAAGCGCTGCCCCTCCTCGTGCCTTAAAGCTTCGGATTGGGTACCTCCTTGAAGAACCGGGGCTTTATGACGTGCTTACTGTGGAAGAGAACCTAACTTTCTGGGCAAAGGTTTACGGCGTGGACCAAGAG
>JAGHAR010000132.1 GCA_021161405.1 Candidatus Iainarchaeum sp. | reverse complement strand
GCACGTCGGGTGCCGGTGACCCCAGCCTCACGCGTGTGAGCCACCGGGCGTGTGACCAGTTCTTAGTGAGCCACTCGTGTAACATCAACATCTCACGCGGTTGCCAGGAGCGCTTACCATGAATCAGCCGCTTGCCTGCCTGCGGAGCCATCATGCTCAGAATTCTGAGGCATAGATAAAAGCTTGCAGGCACATCAAAAAAGCAGGTGCATACCATGAGCACCCCGGTTAACGTCCAGGTAAGGCGGCTGATTGACCCGGACACTTGGGTCAAGAGGATGCTGTCCTCGCTGTCTGCAGTGGGTGAGGCCAACTACAAGGACGGTATCACCCACCCGAGGAAGCCCATAATCGAGTCCAGCGTAGCGGCCGAGGGCAGATACAAGGCCGTGATGAGGAAGGTCATAGAGGAGGAGAGGAGGAAGAAGGGACTGCAGGGGCTCACCGACAACGACGTTGCGACCTACGCCGTCCTGTTCGCGCCCAGGCTCGTGGAGGGAGTCAAGACCAGGGAGCCGAAGGTGAGAGACAGGATACAGAAGTGGCACCCGATACTGTCCGAGATCGTCCAGAAGATCGACCAGATGCCCAACACCACCGACGCCGAGAGAGAGCAGAGGATGCTCGCCAACCTTAGGGCCCTGAAGGCGGCCAAGGGCAGGGTCAAGGGCGGGTGACCGATAAAGGGTGCACCCGCACACGGTAAGGTGGTAGCATGGTCAGGTGGGAGTGGATATACGTAAAGAGGGGGGAGCCACTGGACGACGGTGAGACCATCACGGTCGACCTGCCCGCCAACGAGAAGGTCAGCGCTGTGATGCTGGACTTCAGCGTGACTAACTACTCGACCGCCGACGATGCGCCCCTGCTCAGCGCGCAGGTGGGCACGCTGGAGGTGATAGCGGAGGGTAGGACTATACTCGCCGCCATGGGTCACGGCAGCGCGAGCTGGGCACAGTTCATGGACACGAAGAAGAAGCCGTATCACGACCTGGCGCAGACTGCAGACTACACGCAGCACGTTAGGTATATCGTGCCCTTCGGCAAGTTCCTGGGCGATCCACAGTATGGACTCGATACTGCTAACTATAGCTCAGTGCAGTTCAAGCTGCCGTGGACTTACGACAGCAAGTATGTATCGGGCTCGGGAAGCTTCGACTTCCTGGCCCTCAGGCCAGCCGACAGGGCTGCGGTCAACTTCGGTGGGTTCATCAGGCGCAGGGACATCTACAGCTTCACCACGGCAGCCTCAGGTGACAAGGAGATCGAGCTGCCGCTGGGCATGCCGTATCGTAGACTTGCACTCAACACGGAGGACGGCACCGGCATCAGCAGGGTTAAGCTGGACGTGGACAGCGGCAGGATAATCCCAATAGACCTCTATTGGGACGAGCTTAAGGCGCTTCAGTATCTGCTCCAGCCCTTCCCCGTCGCGCCGGGTGAGGAGGGGCCGTATCAGTATGTCTATGCGGTGTTAGACGAGAGTATCCACGAGAGCTTCGTGACGGCTGGCCTGAGCAAACTCAAGCTGATACTGACTCAGAACGCCTCTGGCAAGAGCATAAGCGTCTACCTGGAGGAATACGGGCCGACTAAGCTGGCCTGAGCCTCACCCTCACCCTTTTTTTGTATGCACCTGCACTAATCGCTGGGGTGCAGGCGGATGGCCAGGATCACCCTAGCTTATCAGCTGACCGCCTCGGCTGCGGGAAGCGGAACAGCTCAGATCTATCAGGTTCCTTCCGCGAAGAAGCTGACCATAACTAAGGTCAGGGTGGTGGGCACGCCCGGCACGGAGGGGCAGCTGAAGATAGCGATAAGGCGGGGACAGCTAAACGTGGTGCCGTCTAAGGGTTATATCTACCCCGGAGAGGCGCCGATAAGGCTGGACTGTGAGGTGGTCTTTGACTCAGGTGACGTTGTAGGTGTTTACTACGTTAACGACGACCCCACTAACCCGCACACCTGCTGGATTTATCTTGAGGGCACACTAGAAACCGAGCGGGGTGGTAGCTGATGGGTCTGGTGGATTGGGTAAAGCGGGTATTCATCCACGATCACAGGGTTATGACGCCTTGTGATCATCAGAGCCACTACTCCGTAGCCTACACGGCGTCGGGGAACACGACCGACACGCTGACGAAGGCAGCTGGATGCGTGTCCCGCTCGTTTATCGCGGGCTCTGTCTTTGTGAAGAACACGGGCGACACGAATAACATGGACTACGAGATCCGCATCTTACCGCACGAGACTGCTTCTGGCTACTACGTCGGCAGGTCGGGCACACTCGCGCCAGGAGAAACCGCATACTATGAAATCCCAAGCGGCGTAGGACAGGTCGAGGTCTGGGTGAAGAGCACGACGGCAGGGGCAGCAACTTCCTACACAATCGATACCCTACTGAAAGCCTAGAGAGAAGGTGTCGGGAAATGTGAATTTCAGGACGGAGGTAAATGAGAGATGCCGTTGGAACCCGTGAGAACGCTACTGATGCCACCGACGGACAAAGTGGTGAGCTTCGATGGCGTGGACGATTATGTTAGGGTGGACGACGAATTAATCACACAAATAATCGATTCCGGTTGCAACTACACTATTGAGGTGTTCATGCTTCCAAGATGTATAGCTAACAGGCCCATAGCGGTCGGTTGGACATACATGAAAATTCAGGTGTGGCCAGATGGGAAACTAGAATTTGCACAGGCTTACGATGGCTCCTACGCTTCAGGTTATGATGCTTATTTAAGTGGCGCCGTTGAGGTTGGATATTACATACATGTAGTCGCCAAACATCAAAAGGATGTTGGAGCGTGGCTATACTTGAATTGTAGCATCATAGCATCAGATACGGCTAAGACGGGTGTGACCCCAGACATAAACACGCCCGTTCGCGTGGGTGGTTGGGGGCCTACATACTATCTTGACGGAGAGATCGCATTAGTCAGGGTTTATACCGATCTGTTGACGGATGAGGAGGTCTTGGATAACTTCTACGGTCGCGTGACCAAGGACGGCCTAGTGTTGTATTTACACGGAGACGACGCCACAGAGACGACGTGGCCCGACCGTTCGGGTTACGGTAACGACGGCACGGTCTATGGCGCTACCCCAGTCACCATCAAGCAGAGTCCATTAAGGTCTTTAGAACCGGTGAGGACTTTGGCGCCGGTGAGATGATGGGACACTACAGCTGCAACTACATTAGGCAGCTATTCGGCAGGGCCCCAGCCAGAACAATAGTGGGCATAGTTATCCTAAAGGACGTGCTGATACTGCTACACCAGGGCCTGGCGTGGGGAGTGTGGCCCGATCCTCA
The DNA here is from genome assembly GCA_021161405.1 of Candidatus Iainarchaeum sp. GTDB lineage: Archaea > Iainarchaeota > Iainarchaeia > Iainarchaeales > JAGHAR01 > JAGHAR01. Next base: position 4,780 of record JAGHAR010000132.1, on the reverse strand, counting down.
CGACTTCCTGCGGCCCTGGACGCATGAGTGGGTAATGTTGATGTCCGATATACCCCTCATTTGGACGCTGGCTTATTGGCTAATCAGGTGCAGGTGCATGGGGTAGATGCGAGATGCCGACCGGCCTGCCCGACTATGCTGTGCCTGTGGGTATCGTTGCGCAGGCGATAGACACGCTGGCAGTCGATATTGCAGCGCAGAGCATAGCGAAGATAGGCGTAGATATAGTTGCACAGAGTCTGGGGCAGCTAAACGTGAATATAGCATCTGCGACCGCGACGCTGGGCGTCAGTATAGTGAGCAGCACTGCCACGCTGGACATCAACATAGCGGCGCAGGACATAGACGTGAACATATACAGCAAAGGTGGCGATCTCGACATTCCCTGGGCTCTCCCAATTGGTGGAACGGCACAATTCGTATATCACGGGATAGGGACGTGGTATTCTGGCGCTGAGACGAATATATACGTCGTTCCACCAGGTAAGACGTTCTGGCTAATAAATCTGGTCGTGGCGGTAGATGCCGCTGGCCTAACGGGTGCATCACATGTGTGGATATACATATATCCGGACGGTGAGACCCAAAAGGTCTTTGCTGTGTGTTCCGCCGGGCCCGATGAAGCTAGGACATACCAAATTAGGCCACCGATACCTATCCCGCTTGAAGCGGGCGCGAAACTAACGATTGAATGTTCATATGGTAGCGTGACGTGGGCCCTGTGGGGCTACGAAACTTCCGCCTACAGCCTAAGAAGCATTAAAGCAAGGTTGAAGGAGGAGGGGAAGGTCTGAGATGGGTGTCTACTGCTTCAACCTGACGATTCCCAAATCGACGTCACAGGAGACGCCCGAGCGATTTGAGGTGCAGGTGCACAGGGGCGTCGTCACCCGGGTGATGGTCGACATACCTTACGGTGCATTGGGCCTGGTCGGGGTCAAGATACTGAGCGGTGAGGCTCAGATATTTCCCACTAATGCGGGTGAGTGGTTCACGTGGTATAGAACGCCCGGGGACTTCAGGCTGGCCTATAAGACGTTAGGTGATCCACCAATTTTGACTGTAGTGGGCTATAACCTGGACGACACCTATGACCACACCGTCAGGGTGGTCATCGAGATAATAACGGAGGAGGAGGCGGAAGCTATGCTCAGGCTTGCCCGCGCGACTGAAGGTCTATTTAATATGTTTAGACGCTTGATATTCAAAACAGGTGAGTGAGTATGGGTAAGAAGTCCAGGAGGAGGGCGCGGGCTGCGGCGGGTGGTGGCAGGCAGGACGTGCCACCCACCGGCGTGGGGCCGACCCCCTCAATACCGCGCCCCAGCGGCGGCGTGGCACAGATGTTCTGGGCTGCCATGATGGCGGCCCTGACCGACGACTGTGACTGTGAGGCCTGCCAGATCTTGCGGGCGGCAGCTAAGCAGATCAAGATGGAGGCGGTCGAGGCGATGAAGTATGGCGGACAAGGTTAAGGTGCAGATCCTAAGCAGATATACCATAAAGGTGAGCCCGGCGCCCGGGCAGGAGAAGCGCGTAATCGTGGTCACCTACACCGCGCCCGGCATACCTGCGCGGACGCTATGGATCGACGAGGACAAGTATAGCGATGAGGCCCTAAAGGCCATGATAAGGGAAGACATGGAAAAGGCCAAAGAGGCTGGAGTCGAGGAGATAGAGCTATGACTGACTACGCCAGCCTGCCCGACTCCTACTTTTTCGACTGGCCCTTTACTGGGGAGGATAGCGCGGGCTGGCCGACCGCATTTGATGGTGCAGGTGCACCCGATATTCCACAGCCCAGCGCCAGGGAGCTGTATGACACAGGCTGGCCCTGGCCATTGGATGGGGTGCAGGAGTGGTTCGAGGCCCTGTGGAATCACGTTCAGGGGTGGATCAGCGAGGCTGTCGGCGCTGTAGTCACCAGCCTAACGAATGCGATCAGGAGCATACTAGGCTCCGCGTATGGCGTCCTAAATTGGCTCTGGACGTGGCTGGGCGATCAGTTCACGGCAGCCGCAAGGTGGATCAGCGATGCAGCCCAGAGTGCGGTGCAGTCAATTTGGGTGCACCTGCAATCGATATGGGATCGAATTTCGGGGGCCTTCGACGCGCTGAAGTCCTGGGGCATACAGCGCATAACAGGTGTGATAGAGTGGATAGGTGAAAAGGCGGGAGAGGTAAGGGATTGGGTGGTATCTCACGCGCAGGCAATCCTGGCATGGCTGTCGGACGCTAAGGCGTGGCTTTGGGATCATATAACGTGGCTTGCTAAGAAGCTAGACGAGGTGGGGCCCTACGTGGTGGCAGCCCAGAACCCCATACTATCACTGATACTTAGTAAGGTGGACACCGACCTGCCGGGCAAGGTGGACGACGCGTCGCGTAAGCTGTGGTCAGCACTCGACGGGATGGGCGCCACATGGGCGGAAAAGCTGGGCGATATTGGCGATTGGCTTAAAGAGCACGCGTGGGAGCCCCTTAAGGCATTCCTGCTATGGCTGTGGGATCAGCTAAAGGAGCTGTCGGGTAAACTGGTGGATTTAGTGGGTGACGCTAAGGATTGGCTGGTGGACAAGATACGCCCCCTGTTTCAGGGCGCGATAAGTGAGCTACAGGAAGCGAGTAAGATGCATAGCCCGCCGCCTGAGTATCAGCAGATGGCAACGGGATTACTGTTGCAGATGCATGACCTAATCAACAGGACGCTGGAGCAGTATGCCGGTTCACCCATGTCCGAAACAGCGGCAGTGGGTGCGGCCACAAGCCTGGGCGTGACCATGTTTGCGGTCAGCCTGCTAGGCTCACTGGGCGCGCTGGCGATAGACCTGCCCCACCCGTTTAAGGATGTAAAGGCCACCGAGTTCTGGAGGACTACGCTGCAGTTATTGGGTGTGCCTGCACTTGTCAGCCTGCCCATCTTGACGCCAGTAATGACCGCCCTGCAGAGGCCCCTACAACGCTTTTACTTAGAGCGTTTTCGGCCAAATGTGCCAGGAATTAGCGACCTCGTGCGTTTCGTGGTCAGGGACGTGTGGAATCCCGACATAGTAACGCCAGCGCCAGAACAGTTCAAATCATGGGCACGTAAACTGGGCTATGATGATTTCTGGGCTGATGCTTACTGGACGGCTCACTGGCAGATACCCACGTATGAGCAGGCGCGAGAGATGTGGTGGCGCGGCAAGATCAGCTTCGACGACTTCATGCAGATGGTGCACTTAGCAGACTACCACCCGCGCTACGACGACTGGTGGCGCGAGCTGTCACAGAAACTGCCGGGGCGCATAGACGCCAGGTGGATGTATGAGTGGGGCATAATCACCGAAGACGACCTTAAGCGACTGATCAGGGCAGAAGGCATACACACTGATTGGGTCGATAAGGTAAAGGACGCCTACGTAAAGAACGTGCTCAGGGACGAAATAGGCAGAGTTAGGTCAGCGCTGGAGCGCTTATACCGCGAGGGCTTCATAGATGAAGGCAAATTAAGGGACGAATTGAGGAGGTTGGGCTTTATCGACCCGGTAATCGAGTTGACGGTAAAGTGGGCACAGTTGGACTATGAGTTGGACTACAAGCGCGATCTTGTCGACGCTGCTATTCAGGCATTCAGAAAGGACGTGATAACAGAGGAGGAGCTTAGGCAAGACCTGTTGGACATAGGATTAAGCGAGGAGCGTGCAGATGCAATCGTAAAACTTGAAAAGTTCCGCAAGCTACCTAAACCGAAGGCGTCATGACGCGGCCACCGAAGGTGATAAAGGCGCCCCACCCGCTGTCGGGTAAAGAAGTGCGGTGGGTGCTTGTCGGGCTAATCAGCGGTCGGTGGGTATACCGCTGGGAGAATGGCGATGTCTACATCAGTTTTACGCCCGCACAGGCCCAGCACCTGAAGCCTGCTGATTAGCGCGGTCAGATTTTGCGTGCACCTTTATACATTTTCTCAGCCCAGGGTGTCGCAGGTGACACCCTATGGGCGTGGTCAGGGTGGTATTCGGTGACTGGCGGATGAAGGCCGTGGCCGCAGGCGCAGGCTTCCTTGCACTGGGCCTGTGGTTCTTCGGCATCATAGATGACAAGACGCTGCAGACCGTCGAGGTAGCGATACTAAACTACATAGTGGCCAACCTTGCCCATCAGGAGCGCGTGACCGCTAAGGTGCTCAAGCAGGGAGGCTTCGACGTATGACCGGGCCTGGGGCAGTCTTCGCGGTTATAGTCGAAAAGGCGCGCATGGCTATGGAGCAAAAACAGCGGACGGGAGTGCTAAGCCTCGGCATTGTGGAAGAGATAGCGGAGCTGTGGGAGGAGATGCTGCACAGGATGCCGGAGCACGTGAAGCGCCGTGCTATAGCTACACTGGGCGACCCCGGTATGCCACCTGTCCGCTACACTGACGTGCCTAAGATCCTACGTCAGCACAGGCCAGAGGCAGAAAAGATACTTGCTAGCCTTGCGGGCGTGGTGTGAATGACGGTGGGCGTAGTCGCATCTCTGCCCGACTTCGAGGTAGCCACCACCAGGTGGTCGCGCAGGTGCAGGCAGTATTACAGGGACAAGATAGCTGGTGCGGGTGCACAGTATATCGAGCTGTATGGCGAGGACGCGATCAAGTCTAAAGTGCAGGCCGCGATGGCCTCACCGCAAAACGCGATCCTGATTGGGGTCGGTCATGGAAGCATGGTGCGGTTCACGGGGCAGCACTACAATACGATATACACCACACGGGAGCCCGAGGAGCTAGATCAGCTTAAGGGCAAGTGCTTTGCGCCGGTTTC
>JAGHAR010000138.1 GCA_021161405.1 Candidatus Iainarchaeum sp. | reverse complement strand
CTGATTTTGTCATATATTTTGACAATACTCAGATACCTGATAAGAAAAGTGCTTCTTTATCCTTTAAAAATCTTTGCTTTCTACCCAAACCTGAAAATCAGGAACTTCTCCTGGATAATCAGGAGATAGATACTGCTTTGAAAATCGCAAAAATATTCAATAAAAAATGGAAACCCTTCCAACAGGAACAACTCTGTGAATTGTATTCTCTAAAAGTTAAAGGAACCAAACTATTGAAAATTTATGAAGAATTCAACGAGATTCAAACACCTGTGGAAATAATCCAGTTTTTTAGAAATAACTTTGGGGATAAATACCACGAACCGATGTATCTCCAACCAAATCAGATCCTTACAGTAATCTTTCGTAATTTGATATATCCCGATGAGAAAATAGCCCCTTCCTCACTCGACATCGCCTACTGGCAGGCTCAAATTTTATCAAAACTTGGTTATGAAACTTATATCCTTAGCGAATTAACCTGGAACCCTTCTTCTTATAACCCTAAAATCATTTACCCAAAATGGAACTTCTACTGCGCATATAAAGATAAAGAAACTGGTTATATTTCATTACTAAAGGAAAATAATATTCAATCTACAAATACCAGAAGTATTGAAGACCTTTTAAAAAACCTTCCGTCTGACAATTGGTATTGTATAAAATTCGACCAGAATTTTCAAAAAATCCAGAATGGATTATTGGCACATTATGTAAAGGCATATAAATTAAAAACACCAGAAAACAAACAAGCATTTATTAACCGAATAATAAATGAAAACATATTCTATTTTAAAAAAGGAGTTGGTGTAGATCCAGTAACTCATTTACCTTATGATCATATATTGCTGGATAAAGATGGAAATATCCTGAGAAAAGGAGATTATACCCAGCCACCCATTATTGGAATGTATTTAGCTTTACTTGCTGGCATAGCAAAAGGAGATATTCCCACAGCCGAAATCTCGCCTCAGGAGGCTTTGCTGGAATTAAAAGAAGCATTGAAAACAGTTCAAGAGATGCCCAAGTGGAATGGGCTTTTATATAACTGGTATAAACTTGGAGACAAACAGATTCTTCCCTTAGGCACTTTAGAAGACGATGCAGTTAGAGTAGTATTATATGAAGAAGGTTATTTTACTGCCTCTCTGGCTCTTGTGATAGGCGCTATGTTAGAAGAAGCAGAGAAAAATCCTTTAGCTAAAGATATACTTCAAATGGCTAATGAGATAATGGAAGAACAAAAGAAAGGCTGGGAATTGCTATGTGGTAAAATTAACGCAGTCCCAGTATATTTGGAGGTAGATCGGAGTTTAGTAACTGAAGAAGTAAGATCAAAATTAAAAACTATGGGGGAGTGGGATAAATTATTGAATTATGTGAAAAGTGATTTCTTTGATGAGGAATGTCATTTCAGGATACTGTTACAAGCTATTATAACCGCACATCAGCCATCTTTAGAGGAAATAAAAGCCATCATAGATATAGATGATTTAAAAAATACTCCCCTTTACCAACATATACTGAAAATTGGCTTGAACGCTATAGGGAATCCCCAAAATAGTTTTTCATCCACTGATCTGAATAAAAATCAAAAACTCTCAGATTTATATATGGATTCACGTATAGCAGTAATTATGAGTTATATTCTGGGGGCTGTGAATGAAAACGCCTGGGGCAAGTTAGGAATTACTAAGGGAACATATACTCTTTTAAATGGAGAAAAGATCAATATCTGGAAACCGTATAATGGAGCCTTTCAAGCATGGGGAAATTTACTCTTCTTTCCAGAAATGGAGTGGTCGCCTCAAGGATTAGCCATTGCTCATAGAAACTATGCTCTGGTACAATTAGATTTCGCAGAACGAACAGGACTTCCAGCATTATTTTCGGCATCTTCCAATCCTTATCCCGAAGAGAATAAAGGAGAATATGTCTATACCTGGGATTTAGGGGTCCCAGGAGCCTCTGCTTTACATTCTCGGGGAAATAAACCAATTGCTACTCCTCATGCCACTGCCCTCCTTTTCCCTATTTTTCCTGAAAGAGCCCTGAGATTATCTGCTGAATTAGAACTTAAATACCCAGGCATTAAAGCTCCTTTAGGATGGCGAGATTCCATAGGGATTAATGGAGAAGTAAGTAATACATTTCTGGGATTAGACCAATTATTTCTCCTTCTCGGGCTTAATGTCGAAAATAACTATCGCTATATGAAAAACTATCTGGCTCACATTGGTAAACTTAATGAAGTAAAGAAATTATTCTCCGAGACAGTTTTCTGGTAATTGTAAAAAAGTATAGATTTTGAGCTATTTTTAAAAAATTTTCCTGGCATTTGGCAAGACTGTATTCTATATGTTACATATATAAAGGAAGACAAATTAATTAAAAGGGGCTTGCAGAACATATATGACTGATTTGAGGAGGGATTTTAAAATATGAAAAAAGACAAAATTTTATTTTTCTACTTCTTTTTATTAGTTCCTATAAAAGTTTATGCACAGACATTTCCTCAAATTGATTTTACTCCGCCAATTATTCCTGCCCAGACAACCAATACAGACACACAAACAGTAGAATTTCCCCAGCAAACTTTACCACAATTTCAACAGGTTCCGGATATAACTGAAGACGAGATTAGAGATGAAATCAACCCTTTAGTTAAAGCGTATTTAGACAGCACGGGACGGCCACAAAGTTTATTAGATCCAGCAACCAAAGCCTTCTCTTATTTGATAATTGGAGGAGACAAGGGTTTGGATTTATTCAGTTTAGACGAAATTAAAGAAATTCTCCAAAACCCTGCTACACCTGAGATAGAAAATTACCTGACTCAATTTTTAGGCAAATTTGACATAACCGACAAAGACGATGTAGCAAATTTAGCGGCGTGGGCAGGTTTATTCTCGACTGTAAGTCATTCTTTGAAAAAATTAAACCTGGAAAATACACTTGACAGGACAATACTGAATAATTTAGCCTCCCTTATCACCGTAGATAAACAATATACCCTAAATGAAATCACAACCATTCTTGAAGATGAAAATTTTAAAACCTTAAAAGATTATCTGACTCAGTTTTTGGGCACAGAAATTGATTTAACCACTAAAGATGATGTAGCAAAATTAATTGCCTGGACTGGCCTTTATAAATTCGTCAGTGCCTTTTTAGGCAGAGAACTAAATTTCCAAAATAGAAACGATCAAAAAATCCTCTTTAACTTCTCATCCTTAGTTGCAACAGATAAAACTTATACCCTAAATGAAGTTAAACATATATTAGCAGATAGAAATACCAAACAACTGGAGGCTGCTTTAGCCAAATTCTTAGGCAAAGATAGTTTAAATCTAACTTCCAGAAGTGATGTAGTTATTCTCTCTCATTTTGCTTCTCTCACCACAACAGGAACTTATTCCTTAAATGAGATTAACGCCATATTAACTAATGAAAATACTGAAAATATAGAAACCATTTTGGCTCATTTCCTGAATAAATCTGAAATAGCGCTGACTGATAAAGAAGAAGTGACCATCCTGGCTTATTTAGTCTCTTTTATCACTGCAAGAGGATACACTTTGGGAGACATAGAAACTTTTATTAATAATCTTTCTTCTCTGGTTAATGAAGGTATCTATTCCCTCCAGGAAGTAAAAACAATCCTTTCTAATTCCGATCTTCCCAATCTGGAAACTCCCATAGCAGAAATGATGGATAAACCTGAACTGGACTTAACCCGGCAGGAAGATGTGGATTTT
>JAGHAR010000017.1 GCA_021161405.1 Candidatus Iainarchaeum sp. | reverse complement strand
TCCTATATCTGACTGTAACCCCATCCTCTGAAGGCTCTATATGTATATCGGAAGCCCTCTCCTTAAGAGCTTCTGTTATCATCAGGTTCACAAGTTTTATTACAGGAGCTTCATTTGCAAGATCGAGAGCACTCTCCTCCAGTTGCCCCTCCTCATCCATCAATCTTAAAGAACCAATGCCAACACTTTCCTCTTCAATACTCCTCTCTTTTTTAACTTCATCACCTGCTATAATATCAGCAATCCTTAAAATATCGAGCTTTTTGGCAAGTATGGGTTTTACCTCTTTCCCAGTAAAAACCCTTACATTTTCAATCACATCGAATAGGAAAGGGTCATTCAGAGCCAGTTCTACCTCATCAGCATTTTCTGAAATTATTAAAACGTTGTATCTCTTAATATAGTTTTTTGAAAGGGGTGTTGTCAGAGCAACTTCGGAGCCAACTATAAGCTCCTCCCTGTACTCTAAACCAAGCTGTAAGGACAGAGCACGAAGAAGATCGTCCTCGGAAATAATATTTTGATTCAGGAGATACTCACCTAATCTCTGGTGGGACTGCTTACTTGCATACAGAGCATCCTCAAGATCTCCTTCTTTTATTCTACCAAGAGATATAAGTATCTCACCTAACATCCTACCCCTAAGGCTCTTTTCCTTTATTGTGGTGTCTTCTCCAGACATAAAATCACCTGTTCCTCTTACCCTTAGTCTTGTTCTCCTTTTCAAACTTTTCCTGAGCTTTTCTTTTTTCCTCCGTTATTTTTATCATATCACTTTCATTGGTAATGATATGAGGAGTAATAAATATCAGAAGATTTGTCCTAACCCGATTTTTTGTCTTCTTTCTGAAAAATAAACCAAGAATAGGTATATCCCCAAGTACAGGGACTTTCTGTTCTACTTCTACATTGTCATCCCTTATTAAGCCGCCTATGACTATAGTCCGCTCATTTTTAACAGTTATCTTTGAAGTAATCTCACGATTGTAAACAGACGGATTTTCGAGAACCGATGTTCCCTCAACCAGCTTTTTCACCTGCTGATTTATGTCCATCGTGATAAACCCATTTTCATTAACGTGTGGGGTAAGCTTAAGAACAATACCAATATCCTTGTAATCGTATGTGGATATAACATTGTTGTTTTCGTCCACCCTGGAACTCGTCAAAAAAGGTACCTGTTCACCTATTGTTATATTCGCTTCTTGATTATCTAGAGTAACAATTTCAGGAGTGGATAGTATTTTAAAGTTTGTGTTATCCCTGTTGGCATTTAATATTGCATATACCGATGGAATAGTTCCATTAAGCAGACCTATTGTTAATCCATATAGCCCTCCGGTCTGAATGCTCTGCTGCATAAGGCCTGTATTTGATGACAATAATCCATTCACTCCTTTTCCTGTTTTAATAAGTGCATTCCAGTCGAAACCCAGGGTTTGGTCATTGTTAAGTGTAATTTCAAGAATAAGTGCTTCAACAAGGACCTGTTGGCGTTTTACATCGAGTTTCTTTATTATACGCTCTATCTTTTGATAATCACCCGGAGCACTAATTACAATTATGGAGTTGGTCTCTTTGCTTGCGACAACCCTGAATCTCTCAGAAAATGCAAGACCGGAGGATGGTACATTTACTCTGGTATTTTTCGGTAGATTTGGTTTTTTGACCTGAATAGAACTTGATAGGGCCTGAAGAGTTTTCGCCATCGCCTCAGCATCAGAGTTCTCCAGCTTATAGATATGGATATCAGATTTTTCCTGTGGCATAGGTGTATCGATATACTCAGCAATTCTTAAGAGCAGGTTAATGTAGGGTACATCCCCATTAGCAATAATTACATTTGTTCTTCTGTAGGAAGTAATCAGAAGATCATTGCCAAATATTGCTTTGATCACTGGTATGACATTGGACACTTCTGCGTATTTAAGTGGTATGATTTGGGTAACGATAACTCCCTTTTTAGGCTTTAAGGGTTCTGTTCCAAAATGGATTTCACCGCTCATTCGAAGGGCAACCTGTGTTGGATAAACCTTTACAATACTCTCTTCCTCAACTGCTGTAAATCCCTGAGTTTTCAATATAGCAAGAACAATATCATAAACCTTGCTTATAGGGATTTTTCTGGATGATACAAAACTTATCTTACCTCTTACCTTGTTGTTTAGAATAAAGTTTTTACCCGTTATATCGCTCATGGTTTTCAGGAAAACTGCTATATCTACATTGTCAAAATTAAGAGCGATTGTGGACTCTTTGCCATAGGATAGAGAAAAACCAGAGATGACAATTAATATTAACATAATAAAGATAATACCGATGGATTTTGTTAATACTTTCATATTGCTTCCCCTGGGTATTTCATTTTTCTTTTTATTTTATTTTTGGAAACTTCAATCTGATCTATGTATTCGTGTATATTTCATAACTTAATTGTTTATAAATTGTTCTGCCAAAGCAATTCATTACAGTACAAAATACCTTTTATTGAGGTTATATTACAGTTTTACTC
>JAGHAR010000126.1 GCA_021161405.1 Candidatus Iainarchaeum sp. | reverse complement strand
GGAGAACAAATAGGGCTGCGGCGGCACCAGTTGGGACTTGATCAACCTGTATACGTGCAATACTTCCGTTGGCTTCAGGAGCTTTTGCGGGGCAATCTGGGTTACTCCATGGCCACGGGTGAGCCTGTGAGTGCTATTATTGCAAGCCGGGTACCCAATACGATAACGCTGATGGGAGCTGCGTTGGTGCTTAGCTTGGTGATAGCTGTCCCAGCAGGCACCATATCTGCGTTGAAGCCGAAGTCGATGGCCGATTATTTAGTAACCGTGGTTTCGTTCGCCGGTTTGTGCACTCCGACGTTTTTCCTTGGCCTCATCTTTATCTATCTCTTCTCCCTTTCTCTTGGGGTGCTTCCTAGTGGAGGCACCCAAAGCTTCGGCCCCAGTGGTGGAACCATCCTGGATCGACTGCAGCACCTAGTGCTGCCAGCCATGGTGTTGGGGGCATTCTCAGCTGCGGAGTTTACCCGTTACATTCGTTCTTCCCTCATAGAGGTTTTGCATCAGCAGTACATCACCACGGCTCGAGCTAAGGGATTATCCGAAATGAGAGTGACGCTTTTGCACGCAGGCCGTAACGCACTCATTCCCGTGATTACTTTGCTCGGAATGCGTGTTCCCACACTATTTAGCGGGGCTGTATTGACAGAGACGGTTTTCAGCTGGCCTGGGATGGGACGCCTTCTGGTTAACGCGGTGTTGCAGCGGGACAGCGCAGTATTGGTGGGTATGGTGCTCCTCATCGGTGTATTGGTTATGGCAGGAAACCTAACCGCCGATCTCATGTATGTTATAGTGGACCCACGCATCCGGTACAGATGACAATGAACGCATTGAGGTTTACAACGACTGGCAGCGCTGGGACCTGCATGCGGGAGGTTTGAGGATGGTAGGGCGTCGGTTTCTAAAGCATCGATTGGCTTTGGTAGGCTTGAGCTTGTTAGTGGTCATTGCCTTAGCGGCAGCATTGGCCCCGTACATCGCCCCTTACGAGCCAAGCAGGACGGACTTGAGGCGGATAGAGGAGCCACCCAGTGTCCAACATCTCTTGGGGACAGATCAGCTAGGACGAGATGTCCTGAGTCGTCTTTTGTTTGGCGGGCGGGTTTCACTCATGGTGGGCGTGGTTGCAGCTCTTACCACTGCGCTGTTCGGCACTGTTTTGGGACTTCTGGCTGGATTCACTGGTGGTCGAATAGACAGCTTCATTATGAGGGTGGCCGATGTAGTTATGAGTTTTCCTATGTTGCCCCTAGCGATCGTTGCTGTAGCAATCTTTGGACCGGGTACTTTCAACATCGTGTTGGTCGCTGCGGTGCTGATGTGGCCAGGATTGGCGCGAATCGTCCGCAGTCGGTGCCTGGCCCTTCGAGAGGCGGATTTCGTCCAAGCTGCCCGAGCCGTTGGTGCCGGAAGTATGTGGATTATATCCCACCACCTTCTTCCCAACGTGTTTTCCCTCATTGTTGTGTGGAGCACGCTCAACATCGCACAAGTCATTCTCTTAGAATCAGGATTATCGTTTTTGGGGCTAGGAGTCCGAATCCCCACACCTACCTGGGGAAACATGCTTACCGATGCACAATCGCTCCGCGTGCTGAAAGGATTGCCATGGCTGTGGCTCCCACCAGGTGGGATGATCTTCGTCACCGTGATGAGCGTCAACTTAGTAGGAGATGCACTGCGCGATGCTCTAGACCCGTTTTTGAAGGGGCGCAGTTAATGTAAGGAGGGGAATCGTGTCTGAGAGAGTTCCGGATTGGGCACAACAACTGTGGGATATAGTATTCAGTCTAAACCGGTTAGTGGCACGCGACAAGGGAACGGAACCACTGCTGGCCTTTTACTACCCTGAGAATGACCGGCGGCGTGAACCGCCGCTGGAAGATTACAAGAGCTGCCGGGACAAGTTGGAAGAACTTCTTACCTGCTCAGCCGAGCTGGGCCTTTCCGACCACCGCAGACGCTACCTTATCGACGTGACAACTGCGCTGATAGTGCAAGCCGAGGAGGGAATGGGTCGCCCCCGTAGCTACGGCGAGCTGGTGGCCTCCTACTTGGGGGTACCGGGCCAGCCAGTGCCCCAGGACACCGTTGTACAGCTTCAAGAAAAGCTTGCTGACGCACTTGCGATGGCTGGAGTGAGAGGTAGTCTAGAACGTGCCATGGAACGCTGGCGCATTACAGCCAGAATCCCACCGAGTGAACTGGCTAACAGGGGTGTAGAGCTGCTGGAACAGGCGAGGAAGACCACCCATGATAGAGTGGTTCAATTGCCCGCAAAAGCGAGAATGGAGTTAGAACTTGCCCACGACGTGTACTACCGGGGCTACTCGCATGCGCTAGACAGCTATCGCGGCAAAATTATGTTGAATGCGGATCTACCGTGGACCCAGGCTGAGCTCAAGGCGTTGTTGGCGCATGAGGGATGCCCAGGACATTTTGCCCTGAATGTGTTGCGGCTACATCAGGCGGAGGAAGGCCGTCTTCCGCCGGAGTGCGCTTTCTACTTCGCCAACACACCCATAACTCCTGTGGTGGAAGGAACATGCAATCTAGGAGTGTACCTTCTAAGCTGGTTCCGCACTGTGGACGACCTTGTCGTGTGGCGTTACGAGCTGCTGCGGGCGGCTCTGCTTACCAACATGTGCTTCATGGCTTATGAAGAAGGGGCGAATGACGCATTTCTCGAAAGGTACTTTGAGAGTCACGGGGGTGGGGACGAAGTGGCGGCAAAGCAAGCTGTGCGCTTTGTGCGACACCCACTATGGCGGACGTCCATCCCCCACTACTGGTACGGAACGACTCTGGCATTTGCTGCGTACAAACGGGCGCTTCAAAGGGACGATCCGAACTGGTTGAGAAGAGAGTTGTTTGCTCGCGTCCACACATATGGAACTTTGAGCAGCTCCCTAGCTATGTGTGGGGATGCGACGTCGATATGAGCGATACGTTCGCAGTGCGGGCGAACATCATCGTTGACCCAATGGATGACCCCGTGATGGATGGGTTGTTGGTGATCAGTGGGGATACTGTATTGTGCGTTAGACCTTCACCTATTGGACCCGTCCCAGAGGTGGTGCATGACTTCAGCGGGCGTTATGTGATTCCGGGCCTGATCGATGCCCACTGTCATTTGATACTTCCCGGCGACGGTACGCCGCCGGAGGTTCACTTGGCACGAAGTACTGACGAGGACCTGTTCAATCTGGCAGCGGCCAACGCGGTTCAAGCGCTGAACTGTGGGGTCACTACTCTGCGGGACTTGGGCTCTCGCGGCAGGGTAACCTTTGCTTTGAGGGAGGAAAGCTGCAAGAAGGGGCTTACGTTTCCCAGGTTGTTCCTCGCAGGGCGGTTGTTGACGGCGAAGGAAGGGCACGGTCACTTAATGGGGACAGAGGTGAATGCTCAGGAGAATATGGTGAGAGCGGTGCGCGAGTTGGCAAAGGAGGGTGCCGACGTCATTAAGGTGATAGCATCCGGGGGAGGAACCCCAAGGACGTCTCCCTGGGCAGCCTCGTTCAGCGTCGAGGAGCTGTCCGTGCTGCGGGAGGAGGCTCACCGCTGGGGGCTACCCATTACCGCGCACGCCACCTGCCCAGACGCCATCTGGAAGTGCTTAAAGGCAAGATTCGATGGCATCGAGCACGGAGGGTTCTGGGTGGACGAACGACTTACAGTACGGTTTGATCCGCAACTG
>JAGHAR010000040.1 GCA_021161405.1 Candidatus Iainarchaeum sp. | reverse complement strand
GCCACGAATTCGCAACAGAAGAATCCGTAACGTATGTGCCTCTCAGGCCAACCCCAATGAGGCCACAACCCTGTTTTGTTCCCTAAGTTGGCCAAGGTAAGCCCGATAACACACAAGTGGTTGAAAGGGACTTTTCCAGATGTGTAGACGTCCAACGCCGCTCTTGCTACCTTCTCCCTCTCCTCTGCGCTTAACGGGAGGTCGTAAATGACGACGTTCTTATCCCTAATGCGCAAGACGTAGTCCAAAGGCTTCAGTCTAAGTGCGTCGAGGGAGGCGTTGGCTATTTCCACTACAGTGTAAGGGTCGACCAACAGGCCACAGTGCCACAAGTTCCGCGTCGATTCTTCTCCTTTGTCTTGCGACATCCACTTGGTCCACTTAGCAAACCACGACACAGGGTCGTTCCATTTTAGTGGGTGGTCAATGAGGTATATTTGTCCCTTCTTAAACATGCTCGAAGACATCTTCAAAGGCTCTCATAACCCGAGCGGCTATTTCCCGCGAACCTCTGTTGTTAAAGTGGACAGAATCGGCGTAACAATCTACAGGAAGGCCAGTGAGGTCAACAATGTGATAACCCCACTTGGCGGTCAACGAGTGGATCACCTCGTTGTACTCATCTATAAGGATTTGACACTCGCGAGTGAAGTCAGGTGACCCAAAAGGGCCTATATCGGGGACGGTACACACAAACAAAGAGGCCGCTGCGTGCTTTACCTTTAAGGTGCGAAGAATTCCTTCCAAGTTGCGTTGGTAGATGTACGGAGGCGTTCTAACGACTTCACGGGAGTCATTAGCACCGATTAAGACGACAATTTTGTAAACTTCAGACACGTTCGACCAGTCGTACACCGCCCTCAGAAGCCCAGCACTAGTTAAACCAGGTTCAGCTCTTACGATGGGGACCCAGTACTGAGAGTACTTTTCGGATAGCATATCGCAAAGTTCGAAGGGCCATGCCCTCCCAAACTCGTCACGACTCCCGTAGGTCTGACTGTCCCCCAAACACAAGACGTAGTTATATATCATACTCCGCAAGAAAATTCGTTCTCGAGGCCTCAAAAAGGCCTAGGGTAGGATGATCCACAACCCACACTGGGGATTTAACTATAGCGTGGGAAGTCTTGCAAATCCAGTAAAAACCGCTGGAGATATATTGTGTAGCACCCTCTTTCTTCATGAAAGGACCTCTTCTATCTGCCGTAATCTTTCGGTCACTGTAGCACCAACAGTAACGCGGTCGAACAAAAGCCCTCTCTCCACCAGCACGGTTTCGTCAATGGTGTGAGATAGCGCTGTTTTTAACATACCCAAAAACTCAGAGTCATCTTTGAAAGCGAAACCTAAATCCCCTAATTGCTCCTTAACAGCCCCGACGTCTCTGGCAACAACGATACAACGGCTGTTTAAGGCCTCGTAAATAGTCAACGGACAACTCTCTTTGTAAGAGGGGAGAGCGAACACTTTCGCTCTAGTTAGATACTCGGCAACAGCTGATCTCGGAAGGTTGTATACAAAAGGGATACCCAACTTTTGGACTTCGAGGAGTTCCGATTTAGACGCAACTGTCGTGATTAACAAAGCCTTCTCCAACTTCAGCTTCTTCACCACGCGGGCGAACAGGTACGCCCCTTTCATGGCCAATTCATTCCCTCTAACAACCGCAACTACATCTAGGTCTTTTTCCCTTTTTACGCGGAAGTCGGAGTAGTCGTGGGGTGGGATAACAACGTAGGCCTTAGGAACGAGTCCCTTTCTCGTTGTATCAGAGTTGGTCCAATATTCCAATACGTGAGGAGAGACGTGAGGGCATTCTTGAGGAATAACACACCAAATAACAGTCGGTGTCTTCATAGAGAAGTTCCGGTAAAAGCCCCTTGTAAAGACGATGTCGTAGGGCTCCCTCGGAGGTAACCAATCCCACCGGAAATCCGCCGGAGTTAGGTGCTTTAGCCCGTAGAAGGCGGGGACGTTATCGGGCTTCAAAATCTCGTTCCACTGCTTCACCCCTCCCCAAGAGGAGACTACAGTCACTTTGTGTCCTTGGCTTTTGAAAAAGTCAGCGAAGGTTAGGATGGTAGAGATTGAACCCCCAATGCGAGAACAGTCAGGTTGTGCGACTAAGATCTTCACGAAACCAGTCCTTTTTTCCTTAGTTCTCTAACGATAGACAACCAGTTGAAGTTCTCGTCGTCCAAAATCTTCACTTTGCCTTTCTCAACTATATAAGCTTTCCCACTGAGTTTCACGGCCAATGCCTCCACCAACACCTTCTCGTACAACTTTGGCCACTCAGATAGAGGAGCATCAGTAAGGTCAACGAATATATTAGGATCTTCGTCTAACACAAACACTCTGGGTTTTCTTACAAGTTCCGCTTTGAGAGGTGTTAGTAATATGTATTCCTTCTCGCTCCCCATCTCCTCGCCAATGAATCGATGAAACGGGAAGACGTCATCGCTGTGGAATATCGCTCTTCTGGGCGCCTTCACTTTTACTACTGCACCTCCTCTTATTCCCATAGCGTCTTCTAACGTGCTAAACCAATCGGCAGTGCGAAGGCGCGAAGTAAAGCTACGAATTGGAGGAATCGTCATGTCCCTCCGTATTAAGCTAACAACCCCTTTTGCGGGAAGCCCACGATAAAGCGCAAAAGTCTCTTTAGTGGGGA
Organism: Candidatus Iainarchaeum sp.; assembly: GCA_021161405.1. Lineage (GTDB taxonomy): Archaea > Iainarchaeota > Iainarchaeia > Iainarchaeales > JAGHAR01 > JAGHAR01. The sequence continues at coordinate 196 of JAGHAR010000040.1, read as the reverse complement.
ACTTTACCCGCAACCCTGCTTGAGTCATATGGTAGTAGTCCGCTACTACCGCGGCCATTACGGGGTCCATCTTCACTTTTCCGGTTAACGCATTCCGAAGAGGCTCCATTCTGCCATCAACCCACTCTGTCAGTAAATACTCGATTTTGTTGACTTCCAGAGACAAATACTTTTCTTTTTTTAGGAGCTTAATAGG
>JAGHAR010000055.1 GCA_021161405.1 Candidatus Iainarchaeum sp. | reverse complement strand
GTAAACGCAATCAAGGATCAAGCCGAGAAGTATTTGCATACTGACTTCACCGCTATTCCTTATGAGCCATTAGTAGATCTTGCAGCCAAACTGGCAGAGCTTGCTCCTGGAGACACTCCTAAGAGAGTAGCTTTCTTTAACAGTGGTGCCGAGGCCGTTGAAAACACCGTAAAGATTGCACGCGGTTACACTAAAAGAAAGGCAATTATCGTGTTCGAAAACGCCTTTCATGGGAGGACGTTGTTAACGATGACCATGACTCACCAAGCGAGGCCGTATAAAGGTCATTTCGGTCCATTTGCTCCCGAGGTTTATCGACTACCTTATCCTACACCCTATCGTCCGACCATAAAGATCGAAGACTTTGAAGCAGTACTGGTCAGTTACGTAGAACCAGAGGAGGTTGCCGCTATAGTAATTGAGCCAATACAGGGGGAGGGAGGGTTCAATGTCCCCGTGGACGGATTTCTCGAATATTTGAGGGAGTTGACTCAGAAGTATGAGATGATGTTCATAGCCGATGAGGTTCAAACGGGGATGGGGAGAACGGGTAAATTCTTTGCCATCGAAAATTGGGACATAGAGCCGGACATCATTGCAGTCGCCAAATCACTTGCCGCAGGACTGCCTCTTTCCGCAGTAATTGCTAAAGAGGAAGTCATCGAGTCGCTTCCCGACAGCTCCATCGGTGGCACTTATGTGGGTAATCCTGTAGCATGCAGAGCAGCGATTGAAGTCATAAATATAATCGAAGAGGAAAATTTGCTGGAGAGGGCAGTCTGGTTAGGGGAAAAGATCAGGAAGCGGTTTCTCGCAATGGCGGATAAATACGAAATAGTCGGTGATGTCCGTGGAATCGGTGCTATGATGGCGATAGAGATCGTGAAGAGCAAAGAGACTAAACAGCCAGCCCCCAATGAGACCGCTAAAATTGTCCAAGAGTGTCTAAAGAATGGATTGGTTGTCCCCAAGGCGGGCATCCATCACAATGTTATTAGGTTGTTGGTCCCACTAGTCATCACCGATGAACAACTGGAGGAAGGCCTCGACGTATTGGAGGACGCTGTTGCCAAGGTTGCTCGAGGCTCAAGCTAGGGGGTGATGATTCGATGATTAGGATCAGTAGGGAGCACTATACGTATTACTACGACAGAAATAACGAACCAGTTGCGACCGTTTCTGTTGGGGATCAGGTGATTTTTGAAACGCTCGATTGTTGGGGTGATCAGTTGAAGACGGACAAGGATCGTGTAGATTCGATCAATATGTCCTATATGAACCCCAATACTGGTCCCGTCTTTGTCGAAGGGGCTGAACCAGGTGATATATTGGTAGTAAAGATACTAGATATCAAGTGCGAGGATCATGGCGTTTTGGCGTTGATCCCCAACGAAGGGGTGCTGCAGCAATATGTCAAAGCACCAATTACAAAAATAGTGGAAATAAAGGACGGCAAAACGATCTTCAGCGACGAGCTTGTGATAGAGAATAAACCTATGGTGGGAACGATAGGAACGACCCCGGTGGGGAGGATTCCGACCGGACTGATCGGAGATCACGGCGGAAACATGGACTGCCCGGCGGTTAGGATAGGATCGACTCTTTATCTCCCCGTCTTCGTTCATGGTGCACTCCTACAAATGGGGGATGTCCATGCAAATATGGGTGATGGGGAGATTTGTATCGGGGTCGAGTGCGGCGCTGAAGTGATCGTTGAGATTGCCGACATAATAAAGGATAGATGCATTCCCTCGCCCATGATTGAAACGGACGAAAATTGGTATACAACAGCGAACGCGCCGGTGCTTGAGGAGGCGATTCGGATCGCCACGAAGAGAATGGCCGACTTCCTTTCCGAGAAGTTGGGGATTTCTTTGGAAGACGCTACTTTCTTGATCAGCATTGTCGGCAACGTCCGCATTAGTCAGGCGGCGCAGGCCGGATACGATGTTGCCGTGCACGTTGAATTTCCCAAGTATGTGGATCAACGTGGAAGGCTAAGTAGTTTCTGAAAGGGGGTGAGAGATGGGGAAATCTGGAGGGCAGGGTCCTGAGGATTTCGGTGTATTCAAAACTCGATGTGTGTCAAAGGAGGGTAGAAGTGAAAGCCAGGTTCCCTATAGTGGGAGTTTTGGCAATAGGTCTGCTACTTGGTTCGGCTACCTTATTCGGCGCTGAGAAGGAACCATTCAGGCTTGGAGCTATCATAAGTTTCACCGGGGAAGGCGCTGAAATGGGCGTAGAGTTTTATCAGAGTATCCAAGTTGCGGAAGATTTGTTGAACGAGAAAGGCGGTATACACGGTTACCCGATTGCAGTTACCATAGTGGATGGGGCGACTGACCCATCGGTATTCGCAACCAAAGCTCACCGGTTGATTGAAGACGTGAAGGTCATAGCTGGGTTCGGTGGATGTGACATTTCTCTTGCTACGGCTGCCGGTGAGGTCTTCCAGGTTAATAAAACGCCCTTTACGGATATAGGCGGAACTACGCCCACAATCCCTCTAGTTGGGGATTACATGTTTATGACACCAGTGCCCGATAATGATCAAGGAAGAGCCGTGGCAATGTACCTGTATAAGGAACTCGGTTATGACACTGTTGCGATCTTTAAGGACATAGCAAGCGCTTATGGGACAAAGCTCACCGAATATATTACCTACTACCT
>JAGHAR010000127.1 GCA_021161405.1 Candidatus Iainarchaeum sp. | reverse complement strand
CTGAAGCTGAATGGAAATAAAGTAAACGCTATATGTCTACCCGTCAAAACACTTGCGAGTTCACCGCTCAACATCCTTGAGTTGCTTCCAGTAACAATAATCTTCTTTGTCCTTCTCAAACGGTTAGCGAACAACTCCCAATTTTCTATGTTCTGAGGCTCGTCAAGGATTATTTTATCTATTTCTCCGTAAAGCTCATAGAATGCGTTAAGCAGCTTTTCAAAATCTTTGGTTTTAAACTCCGACAATCTTTCATCATCAAAGTTTACGTAACCAAAATTTTCTTCTTTAAAAATTTGCAGAGAAAGTATCGATTTGCCGCATCTTCTTAAGCCTAACACAGCCAAGATGTTTGGAGCAGAGAGAAAAGATAAAAGTTTTTTGTACTCTACTTCTCTCTTTATTATTTTGGTTTTCTCAAATTTCTCTTCTATCTCTTCTTTCTGGCTTGTTATAATCTTTTTAATTTCTTCGGTGTTCATAAAACTATAACCGCAAACTTCTTTAAAAAGTTTGTGGTTTTGTGGATGCAACACTGCAGATTTGTTTCGATATGCGCTGCCTGCCAGAACAATTTTTATCGGAAAATTAGAAAAACTATTTCAGCCACAATAACTTGACAGTAACCGCTGAAACCTTCAAATCATCTTTAGAATTAGCATCGAAGAGCTTAAAGCAAACAAACTTATTTTAAATCAATTATTTAAAACACTTTTTCTTATGCCCCATGCTAAAGTATTTTTCCTAAACAATAAAGAATTTGTAGTTCTGCCTTCTGTTTATGAGCCGAGAGAGGATTCCTTTCTTTTAGCAGAATCTCTGCCGACAATAAAAGGCAAAGTGTTAGATGTCGGCACTGGCACAGGAATAATAGCATTGGCCTCCCTATTTAGAGGCGCCGCTCATATAACAGCTATTGACATAAACCCAGAAGCAATAAAAAATGTAAAGTTGAATTTCAGGAGAATTGCAATGGAAAACAAATTAAAGGCATTTAGAAGCAATCTCTTCGAGAATGTAAAAGGCCGATTTGATGTAATCTGTTTTAATCCGCCGTATCTTCCTTCCGAAGAAATTCAGGAATTTGCAATAGATGGCGGTACAGAAGGAAGAGAAGTCCTCGATAGCTTCCTTTACAACGTAAAAGGATATTTGAAAAGAAACGGAAGAGTGTATTTTTTGCAGAGCAGTTTGAACGGCTTTGCAAAAACTAAGGAAATTCTGCAGGAATTAAATTTTGGGTATAGGGTAATTGCAACCTCTAAATTATTTTTCGAAAAGCTTGTGGTGTTTGAATGCCTGCCAATGTAACTATTGAGTTTGAAAAGGCAAGGCAGCGCTTCCTAGAAGCGAAAAGCATAGAAGAGAAACTCTCTGCTTTGCGAGAGATGTGGAAACACGTGCCTAAACACAAGGGAGCAGAGAATTTAAGAGCACAGCTCACAAGGAAGATGGCCAAACTTAGACAGGAATTAGAAAAAACAAAGAGGCAAAAAACAACGCGAATTGTAACTGCCATAAAAAAAGAAGGCGATGTGCAGATTGTTCTGCTTGGTTTTGCTAATGTAGGCAAGACAACAATTCTTAACGCATTGACAAACGCTAATGCAATAGTAGCTCCATATCCATTCACAACAAAAGAACCTCTGCAAGGTGTTCTGAATTTCAAAGGTGCGAGGATTCAAATTATAGACACACCGCCGATTGTAGAAGGAGCAAGCCATGGAAAAGCTTCCGGAACCAAAATAATGTCATTGGCTAGGAATGCTGATGCCGTTGCAATTGTTGTTTCCTCTATGAATCCGCTCGAAGAATTCTCCAAGATTAAAAAGGAGCTGGAAAATGCAAACATTCTCATAAATGTAGAAAAACCAAAGATAAAGATTGAAAAAACATCTTTAGCTAAGGGAATCGATGTTAACAACCACTCCCTGATTAAAATGCCGATCGAGGAATTCTACTCAACTCTTAAGGAGTTTGGCATTACAAATGCAAATGTATTAATTGAGGAACCGATCGATAAAGAAAAGCTCCTCATTGCTTTGGACAACAGCATTGCATTTAAGAAAGCGTTCGTTATTGTTAATGAATTTCAGCAAAGAATTAAAGATGAAGAAATTGCAAAGCTCAGAAAAGAGATTCCTATGCTAAGGTTTAGCAGCATTGAACAGCTTAATAAAGAGGAGTTCGCAAAATTTGCCTTACAATTGCTCGGGCTTAAATTAGTATTCACAAAAAAGCCAAAAGCAGAGCCAGACTTAAACGAAGGAGTTGTAATGAAAAAGGATGCAACTGTCGAGGATTTAGCGAGAAAGATACATAAGGAATTTGATTCCAGATTAAAATTTGCCCGCGTCTGGGGCTCCACAAAGTTTCCAGGCCAAAGGGTTTCAAAGGATTATGTGCTGCAGAATAACGATGTTGTGGAATTAGTTATTTCCTAAGTTTTACCGCTTCTTTTCTTTGCTTTTCCTTTTTTCGCCTTCTTTTTCATCTTCTTTATATTTAAATCAATGAGGAGGAGAATTATTACAACAATAAGTATCACTCCAACAATTGTCCAGGAAATCGGCCTTGTATTGATTACCTCAATGCTATATTGCTTAACTATAGTGTGCTCTCCCTTAGCATCGCTAAAGTGAATTCTCAATTCAAATTCCTTTTTTCCTTTTGCTGCTGGCAAAGGTTCTATATTAAACAATAAATTCTTATCTTTGTGCGCTTTTAGCTCAAATATCTTGGAT
>JAGHAR010000093.1 GCA_021161405.1 Candidatus Iainarchaeum sp. | reverse complement strand
CTGCCGGAATTTCGTCTACCTCAACGAAATCTGGGCCCATAAAGATACCTACTTTTTGCAGCTTGGTTGTAAGCTTCTTTGTAAGAAGCTTAACCTCCATGCCGCTTTTAACTGTCCCAGCAAATACTCTTCCAGTTGCAATATCTCCCGCATGCTTATCCACTCTAACATCGGTTACCATCATTGCGAATTCTTTATTTGGATCACAGGCAAGCATTGCTTGACCAATTGCGCTTTCTTCGTCTCCCTTCCATATCTCCTTAATTCTGTATTTCTGCGCATCTATTGGATTGGGCAGATGGGTAATTACCATTTCGAATATTGCCGGAGCTAAAGGACTCTTTTTAGCGAGTTCTTCCTGCTTATTGTTTCTAAGATATTCGTAAACATCTGTAAACTTTACGCCTGTTTTTTTCATTTGCGGTACAGAAACAGCCCATTTGTAATATGCAGAACCAAAACACACAGAACCATCTTCCACACTTACCTTCCATTTATCCTTGAATTCTTCTGGAGAATTTGCTCTTATTAGTTGATTAACTTGGGAAATTACCTTCACGAATTTCTGTTGCATCTGTTCTTGCGTTAGCTGTAATTCGTTTATTAATCTATCCACTTTGTTTATGAAGAGTACTGGCTTGACCAATTCTCTTAATGCCTGCCTTATAACTGTTTCGGTTTGAGGCATAACCCCCTCAACAGCATCTACAACAAGAATTACTCCATCTACGGCGCGCATTGCCCTTATGACATCGCCACCAAAATCTACATGGCCGGGAGTGTCTATTAAATTGATTAAGTAATCTTCCCCATTATAATTATGTAGAAGAGAAATATTCGCAGCGTTTATTGTAATTCCTCTTTCCTGCTCTTGGTCTTCGTAATCCATAACAAGCTGCTTTCCTGCTAATTCCTCGCTCATTAGGCCACTAGCTGCAATAAGTGAATCTGTTAGTGTTGTTTTCCCGTGGTCAATATGTGCGACAATCCCCATATTTCTAATATTTTCCCTATTGTTCATGAGTTTTTGGGCTAGCTTTACAATATCCTCCTTCTTTGCCATTCTATCACCTGCTCGCTTTTGCAATTCTCTCTATCTCATCTCTACGCCTTATTGAGAAGCTTTTTTTATCTCCGTTTGCCGCCAATATTAATTCTTCAGCTAATGCTTCATGGGCTGGCTTTGGATTATCGAAAGAGCTTTGGAAGGTAGCCAATGCAATATTTTTAAGTGCTTCGTCTAAACGCTTTGTCGGTGCAACATCTACCGCAACTGTATAGCTTATTCCTCCTCTTTGGATTCGTGTAGTGTCTTCCCTTGGGGCGCTATTTTCAATAGCTCTTACAAGAATTTGAATTGGGTTTTCTTTTGTTCTTTTCTCAACAATTTCGAAAGCTTTTTCGACAATTTCTAGCGCTTGGAGCTTTTTTCCGCAGCCGTCCCTGCCTCTTATAAATTTGCCGCTTAGTTTTCTTTTCCCCTGCCCTGAGCGCATAATTTTATTTACAAGTCGTTCAACAATAAATTTTTCCTCTTTCCTGTATTTTTTCTTTTGCGCTTTTCCGAATGTATGCGGGATAACCTTTCCCTTCAGTGAAATATACGGCGCTAAGCTAGGGTCGTTTATTTTTATATCTTTTGTAGACCATTTCCCAAATACCAAAATTTCTCTTTCTTTCGCTTTTGTATCGGTTTTTGAACTCATTTAATCACCGTTATCTCTTAACCTTCTCTTTGCGGCCTGTCCTTAGCATTTCCAAGCATTGATCATTTACCTTTATAACCTTAAATTTTACTCCCCAAAGGTCTCCTGGAGCACCTCCTTTTCTTCCTCCAAGTCCTTCTACTATTACCTCATCATGCTCATCTATGTATTTAATCGCACCATCGCGCGGAGCTAATGCTGTGAGTTCTCTTCCGCTTTTTATTAGCTGTACTCTAACGCATTTTCTAATTCCCGAATTTGGCTGCCTTGCCGTGACTCCGCGCTTGCCAATAACAATTCCTCTGGCCTGCGGAGCTCCCTCTAAAAGGCCTTTTTTGCCTAGCATCTTCTTTTTATATCTTGGATCTTTCCAACGCCACTTCTTTCTATTTTTTTCAAGCTTCGCACCTGCGAATTCTCCTCTTGCCATATCTAACACCTTTTGCTAATACCTAAATAGCAGAACCACTCCAAAATTTCTTTCTGCGAAAAGTTTAATACGTTTTAACTTTGCAGTTTTTTTCATTATTTTGATTCTATCCTCGGGGGAAAATGTTACTGTTATTCTTTTTCCGTTCTTTTCCAGCTTTTTTGGCTCTGCCTTGAGGGCTTCCCTTATGAAATCTTTAATGTCTTGTGTAAGTGCAATTACTTCCACTCTCTTTTTTGTTTTCTCTTCCAGCTTTCGAAGATTGCGCGCTCTTCTCCCGATTGCTTTGCCGAGTTGTTTTTTCTCCACGAGGAAACTTAGTATTTTTTCTCCTATTATACAGTCTTTTGGTATTACGCCAGTAAGCTTTGCGAATTCACTTATGCAAAGCAGTTGTTCATGCGTTAGTTTCATCTTTGTTCACTGCATTCAGTATTTTACTTTTTCCTTCATCGATTATTGCCATTGCCGCTATGCTGAATGGCTTTCCGCAGAGTTCACCTATGTCGTAAGCGTTTTCTTTCATTTTTACGAGGGGAATGCGTGCGATTTTAGCTAAATGAATTATTCTGTTTTTTTCTCTTTCAGGGCAGTTATGCGCTATAATAATTAGTTTAGCACTATCGTTTAAAATACTTTTCTCTGTTTCTCTCACACCAAACAGAACTTTTCCGCTATCCACAGCTCTCCTTAGCTCCTTCTTTATACTCATTTCCATCACTTGTTACAGTTCCAAGACCAATTCAACTGTTCCTGTACCAATTTTAATTGGCACACCTACTATTATATTTTCGACAACTCCTTGAAGCTTCTCTTCCTCTCCTTTAAATGCTGCCTCGAGCAAATGTTTAACAGTTTCCTCAAACGCTGCTCTTGCAAATGGACTTTCTTTTTCTTTTGTTATGCCTGTCCTGACAACTCCCTTTATGCTTCCAGAATATGTCATCAAATCCGCCAATAACATTATATGTCTTATATCAACAAGGATATT
>JAGHAR010000033.1 GCA_021161405.1 Candidatus Iainarchaeum sp. | reverse complement strand
AGAGGTTGTTAGAGAGTTTTAGGATTTTGGAGAGTTGGGTTGGTAGGGAGAACGTTTCTATGGTTGTTGTTAAGGTGCCTGCTGTGTTGGGTTATTCTCATAAGAGGTTGTTAGAGAGTTTTAGGATTTTGGAGAGGTACGTCGGCAAGGAGAATGTTGCAATGGTTGCTGTCAAGGTACCTATTGTGTTGGGTTATTCGCATGAGAAGTTGTTAGAAAGGTTTAGGAGTTTAGAGAGTTGGGTTGGTAGGGAAAACATTGCAAGGGTTGTTCTTAAGATGCCTTTTGTGTTGGGTGTTTCGCATAAGAGGTTGTTAGAAAGTTTTAGGATTTTAGCGAAGTATGTTGGTAGAGAGAATGTTGCAATGGTTGTTACTAAGATGCCTGCTGTGTTGGGTTATTCACATGAGAGGTTGTTAGAAAGTTTTAGGATTTTGGCAAAGTATGTTGGTAGAGAGAATGTTGTGAGGGTTGTTGTTAAGATACCTGCTGTGTTGAGCTATTCGCATAAGAGGTTGATGTCAAGTACTGAGGTATTGCAGGAATCTGGATTGAATAGAGAGGAAATAAAATCCATACTATCAGCAAGACCATACATTCTGGTTCTTTCTAAGGAAGAGCTGTATAAGCGCTTCTATACTCTGAAATCTTCTGGAGTTTTGGAATATCTTCTTAGGACTGCTAGAGGAGAGGATAAGAAGAAAGCAGAGAAAGCATTAGCTTTATTGGCAGAATATGCTTTACATTCATCAAAACTATTGCGAAAGAGAGCGGCAGCAATGCTTTCAAAAGAAGAGCGGACAGCTTCTGAAAGAAGAGAAGCTTTGCGGAGAAGAATGCAGGAAGAAGTTGAGAGAAAGCTTGATAAGCTAAAGATCACTACTGGAAGCTTTGCTGAATATGCAAGAAGAGAAGGGTTGCTGCATGATTATATCAGAAGGAAAGGAATCAATGGGCTGCAAAGAATGCAGCACATCCTCACAGATTGGAGAAGATATTTGTTTGGGTTGGGAAAGCGAAGAAATAGAAGGAGGTTGCCTTGATAAGCTGCTGAAAACGAATATTGTGGTTATTACCTAATTTATCTACCCAACAACATTATTTCTGCTTTGCATACCATTCCCTAATTATCTCCTTAGCTTTTTCGTTGTCTTTGAATTTAAATTCAAGGTCTGACCATCCTAAAAAACAGTAGCCATCAACATTTTGCCATGTTTCCTCAAATACAATTCTAAAAATTTCGGCTTGAACATCCTTATCAACTTTAGATCTTTCCGCGCCTAATTCGCCGAAGAAGAAACCTTTCAAATTGTATTCATTCTTTAACTCATTTCCTTTTTTGACAGCTCTCTTTATGTGCTCCATTAACTCTCGATAGAAGGAATCACTCCACATTATATCAAACGCAAGATAGTCGTAATTTGTTATCGCTGGTATTTTCTCTGGGCCAAGATCTGCAAGTTTTAGAACAAGAAAGCCGTTGAAAAATTTCTTTAACTCTTGTGATTTGCTAACCCATTTATTAAATAGCTCAGTATTTGTAAACATAAGGTTTGGCTCGTTCAAGGGCGAGAAGAATTCTACTTTTTCTTCCTCAGCTATCTTTGCCCAATGCAAAGCAAGCTTATAGAGTGATTCAATCTCTTCTGGACTGCTGTATCTGCTTTCTGGTTCATTACTCTCTGTCGGTTTCCCTCCTGCGTTTATCTCAAGAAAAACAGCAAATCCTGCATTATGTGCTCTTTCAATCAAGGCAACAACAACACTCTCAGGAATATCCTCCCTAATATTCCCAAATTCATCCTTACTGTAAAGAGGGCATATTCTGATGCCGTTAACGTTTAGTTTTCTCAGCTCTTCTGTTTCTTTTTCATCTAATAAATATAAGCAATTTTCGCTAGAAACAAATTTTATGAAATCTATTCTCTGCCTCTGATAACGATTCTGTGCTTCAACTTGCAGCTTTCCTTGATCTTGTGGCAACTTATTCTCAGCGGGGGGTTCTTCCGCATAATGTTGTTCGGCTGGCCATGGTATAAAAATCATTAAAGCGGCGAGAGAAAAGAGTATCACAAAGCAAATTATTGCTAAAATTCTTTTATCCATCCTAATTCTTTCTCTTTTATCATTATTAAATTTTACCGGTTCTGCCAGCTTTCAGCTGTGCCTTTATTGTTTCTGCTGTTTTTTTACCTACAATTCTTGCTAAATCCTTGATATCAATTTTCTTTAAACTTGAGATTGTCCTTAGCTTTGCATTGTAGAGTTTCCTTGCTCTAACGCGGCCAACTCCGCGTAATTGCACCAAATTCAGAAGCTCTGGTCTTACGCCATACTTCAAGCGATTTTGCAGTAGAGCGAAATTATATGCATGTTCCTTAAGCTTTAGCATCTTTGCTAATTCGCTTGCTGCATACGCTATCCATTCAGCTATCTGAATTCTAGAATATAACGTGCCAGGGAGTACTGCATATTCCTCTTCTAATCTGCTCTCTTTTGTTTCTTCGATCCATTCGTTTAGTATGAAAGCCGAAAAGAATTTCTCCAAAATTTCTGCATCGAAAAAGTAAGATTTTGTTGTGTCAATCGGCAGCTTCGCTGACTCAAGCTTTTCAAAGAATTCTATCTCTAAGCCTTTAGGAACCCTGAATTTTGGGAACTCAACAGCGGAGCTTATAAGGAAGAGATATCCAAGCTGGGAAATTCTTGCTCTTTCTTTAATTTTCTCTATTATAAAATTAGCGCTAAGAGGATCAATATAAAGCTCTGCAACTCTCCTGCCGAGTGGAGTTACCTTAAACCTTGTTGCACTGCTAACCAAAAAATTCATATCAGCGAGCTCTGTAATTATGTCCTGAATTTTTATAAACAGCTCCTCGTTTTTTGATTGTAAGGCAAAGAAAGTTTTTGAAAAGAAATCTTCGAGAGAGGCTAAATCGTATATAAAATCTGCCGCGATTAACGCGAGGATATGCTGCCTGAGTAAGCTCTCGTTGTGCAGCATGCTAACTACTTCCTCTGGCTCTGCATTTATATAATTCTCGAAGATATCCCTTATCCTTGCCTCTGAACTAGCAATAGAAATTGCTCTGCCCTCGTTGTCGTATTTTGGTCTGCCTGCTCTTCCTGCCAGCTGTTTATATTCAGAAACACTTATGGGTTGCATTCCGTATTCCTCAAACCTATACAAGCTTGGAATTGCAACAGTATAGGCAGGCAGATTTACTCCCATGGCCAAAGTAGGGGTAGAGGCAATAATTTTTAGTTTCCCTTCCCTAAAAGCATCTTCTATCAGCTTTCTTTGCTTTGCCAATAACCCTGCGTGGTGGAATGCAGAGCCATGTTTTACAAGCTTGGCAAGTTTCTTGCATTGTTCTGTTGGAACCTCTAGAGTAGTTATTATAGAATTCGAAATTCTTTCCAAACTTTTTATTTCTCGTTTTGTTAAAAATTTCTCTGAGATTTTCGATAGTTTCTCTGCAATCTGCTCTGCCCTTTTTCTGGAATTAGCAAAGCAGAGAATCTGCTTTCCCTTGGTTAAGGTATCCTCAGCCAAAGCAGTTAAGCCAGAACTTTCTGAGTTTAATTCCTCTTCCATGTCCTCGTAAAAAATCTTCTTGCCGAAAAGAACACCTTCCTTTAGCGGAATAGGCCTGTAGTCGCTTTTAATAAGCTTTGCATTTAACCATTTTGCAATCTCCTTTGCATTTGGAATAGTAGCGCTTAAAGCAAGGATCTGCAATTGTTTGTTGTTAAGCATTTGTTTTGTAATAGCAACCTCTAGCGTAGGGCCTCTGGAAGAGGAAATAGTATGAATTTCATCAACAACAAGCAATGCAACATCGTGAAGCCAGGAAGCATTGTGCCTCTGTAAAGAATCCAGCTTTTCATAGGTTAGGAAGATAACATCGTAATTGCTCAGATATCTTGAGCTGGAATCAAAGTCTCCGGTGCTTATAGCAATTTTTATACCGTACTTCCTATACTTTCTTCTGAAATCCCTAAAGTGCTCGCTTGCTAAAGCACGTAGAGGGCAGATATATATTGCTTT
>JAGHAR010000030.1 GCA_021161405.1 Candidatus Iainarchaeum sp. | reverse complement strand
GGCCAACAAATATTCTATTAGCGCTATGTTGCAAATAAAAACTATTTGCAATTAGAGCAGCTATTCCGCTTTCCAAAACTGTTGTATCCAAAAGATGTACGATGCCAACAAATACAAAAAATAGAACAATAAATTTAAGGAAAAAAATCAAAGGCCTATATTTCTTCTTTAACTTCACCAAGGCACCTTTTTTATTTTAAACAGAAAAGCGATAATGTTACCCAATTTATGTGCAACGAGAGTTACAACGACAATGACTGCTAATTCTTTTATAGTAGGCACCATGAAGCTTGAGCCAAAAATTAGAGCGCCTGCCACAAAATCGAGTTGATCTAACAGCGGTACAGGACTGCCTCTTTTTAACCCAAATCTTCTTTTTATAAAACTTCCAGCTATATCGCCTGCTATTGCACCAATAGAGGAAGATAAAACAAACAAGAGATAGTTCTGCATAGGATATATTAGATAGAAAAACAATCCAAAGATAATGCCCGCAAGGATTCCGGCAATACAACCTTTAATTGTCTTTCCTCTGCCAAACAAAGGCCTACCATCAATGAATTTTGTATTAAGATCTAGTGGCTTACCTCCACCTAGAAGCATAGCTAAAGAATTTGCAGCATACATCGGTACTATAAAGCCAATAATTCTAAGAATTTCAATATACAATTCCTGCTGCATATATATCGTTTTTGTTTTAAAGATATTGTTGTTTAAGGATAATAATGAATAAAAATAAAAGCAAAACTTTTGCTCTTTGGAAAATTATCCTAACTGCAATACTTTTGTTTATTGGCGTTGCTGTAGTTGCTATGCTTCTAGCCGGTAATACTTTCTTTGGCACAGTAGCAGTTATCCCTATTGAAGGAGAGATCAGCTTGAAGGGGCAGGAATTTTCTTCTGCTTACAGTGCTTTGGAGATTGTAGAGAAATTAGAAGAGGCAAAGAATAATCCCACAGTTACAGCAATTCTCCTTGAGATAAATTCCCCAGGTGGAAGTATAGTGGCTTCGAGACAGATTGTAGAGAAGATTTTGGAAGTTAAAAAGACAAAGCCAGTAGTGGCCTGGATTGGTGAGATAGGTGCTAGTGGCGCCTATTACGTTGCTTCTGCCTGTAACAAGGTTTATGCAGACAGTGATTCGATAACTGGAAGCATAGGTGTAATTTCAGTGATTCCAAACGCTAAGGAATTACTCGAGAAGATAGGTATAAAATTCAATACCATTGAAGTAGGAAAATACAAGGCAATGGGTTCGTTTTACAGGGATTTAAATAGCGAGGAGAAGGAAATTATTAGGAAAATACTGCAAAAAAGTTTTGCAAGGTTTAAGAACGATATTCTTTCCTTTAGAAGGGGTAAGATAGACAAGCAAAGGTTTGAAATGATTGCTGATGGCCGAATAATTTCCGGAGAGGAGGCTCTGCAGATTGGATTAATTGACCGCATTGCAACACGAGAGGAAGCAGTAATTGAGGCCGCAAAACTGGCAGGAATATATGGCAAGCCCTCTGTTGTAGTATACCGTAAGGAAATTCCACCATTATTTAATCTGCTGAATATAGTAGCAAATTTCCAAGAAATTAAATCAGCGCTGTTAGAAGAACCAAAGCTTAGAAGCTGATTATAGGAGAGTTATAGCCAATAATCCAGCACAGCCACTTGCGATAAAATTTACGGCAGTATTATTTAGGAGTCCTTTCCTTTCAAAAATATCACCGATTATTGAATCGATAATGGAACCAATTATTCCTATCATGATAAGAGCCCATGCATATTTCATATAGGTTATTCGCAGCATAAGTGCAATACTAACAATTACTGTTGCACCGACAACTGCTGCAGCGAAGCCAAGCAGTGTTACTCCTCCATCAGTACCTGGCCTTACTTTTTTCCATGGTTTTGTTATTAACCTTGGTTTTGTTTTTGAAAGTAGACCAATTTCACTAGAGAAGGTGTCTGCAAGTGCAGCTGAGAGAGCGCCAACAAATGCAATCTCGCTTCCTGCAAATAATGCAACAAGAGCAGCTCCGCCGTTGCCTATTACATTACCTAATGCCCTCCTTGGGTGTGGTCTCGCTTTCCTGATCTTTCTTGCTGCTCGTGTTACTCCTTCACCAAACACTACGAATGATAACATCAGCAGTACAGAGCCTAGACTGCTTAACACAAATACAGCGCAACCAATAATCAGCGATGCAATAATCGCTTTTGGCTGTAGTATTTTGTACTTCAATGAAAGTATGCAGAATGCTAATGCTAATAGAACAAACGCGACTAGATCCAAGAACAGAAACATATTAGTTCACTATTTCTTCTTTGCGGTTTTTTCTTCTTCCACACTAATAAGCTTTGATTTTGCAACCTCTACTCTGTATATTGGAGCTATCTTTTTTACAGCTTTAAATATCTTCGCAGAGAGTATTCCGAATATAATCTCCTGCGCAAAGTGACAGAATTCTCTTTTTCTTGCAGAGTTTTCTATTATATCCTTCGCTGTTTTTCTGATTGCTTTTGCCACTCTATTGGAAACTTTTCCCTGGGTTACACATACAAGAGTTATCTTTACCTTTTTCCTGTCTTTTGTCTGTGGGAATTCAATTACTTCTATCTTAGTTCTACGCCTCCTAATAATGCGTCCCAAATATGAAGGATTAAGCTCATGCCCGATAAATATTGTGTTTGCTTTATTTCCAACAACCTTTGTAATTTTGAATATAAGGATTATATGCGTTGCTCGCCTTTCTTTTGTTAATTCGTTCAGATCTACTTTTACCGTTCTTCCTATTACTTGCTCTGGCTTATTTGCAAGTGTTTCCCCTATAATTTTCGAATCGAATTCCCTCGGAGCTACTATCTCGAAGAATTGCTTTCTTTTCCATTTGCTTACTGTCTTTGCTTGTGTTTTTTTCTTTGCCATATTTAGCACCTTCTTTCAGCTTCGGCCTTTCCTATAATATCGAAAACCTTCTTGCAAATTTTTGCCATTGTTTCTGCTCCTTTCAATTCTAACTTTTTCTTGCCAAATTCTAGCGATATAATATACTTATAATATTCCATGCAATCACCTTACAAGCAAACTTGCGGTTGCTTCATCGTAATACCAATCTTTCGGCAGTTTACCTTTCCTCTTATAGTATCTTGCTAATCTTCTTATCTTTGAAATTGTAATCATATAGCCGCGCTTTGCTGTATAATCCTTTCTATTTGTTTCCATGTGTTTTCTTATTTTTACCGCCTTCTTAATTAGGTTGAACAAATCTTCTGGAATCTGTGGCAAGAGGTTGTGCTCTGCCAAAACTTGCTGCACTTTTTTACCTATTACTGCTTTTACATCATAAATTCCAAACTCTTCCTTAAGTATTAGGCCTATCTCTGAAGGTGTATGGCCAGCGTTTGCTAAGCTTACTATATGTTCCTCGATCTCTTTCTTTGTGAGGCTTTTCAATTCCTTCTTTGGTTTTTCTTTCTTAGCTTTCTCCTTTTTGGGAGCATTTGTGCGTTTTGTTTTGGTTTTTCCAGTTGCTATTACCTTCTTTGCCATTCTTTTATCCTTTCTTACTTTCTGTCCTTTTGAGACCATTTTTTACACCCCCGAGCCCTACCGGTGCCCAGGAGAAAAAAATACGCGGTAAATAGCTTCTCCACAAAAAGATTTAAAAAATATTATCTCCATACATACCTGGCTCTTTTTTCAATTTCTTGAATTTTCTCAACAATATCCTTCTCCTTTGTGAATTTTATATAGCTCCTTATGAATTTTTCCCACTCCTTTTCTGAATGCAATGCCTTTATTGTCTTTTTTAGATTCAACAGATCCGTTGCCTTATCTTCTATTCTCGCAGAAAAGAAACCAAGCCCAAAATCAATTAGGGCTAATTTTTTAGAATTCTTTTCCACTATAACGTTTGCGGTTGTAAGATCGCCGTGGATTATACCTCTAGAATGCAATTCTGCAACTATCTTGGCAAGCTTCGGCAGCAAATATAATCTTTCTTTCCTTGCTACATCTCTCAAAGCAGTTCCTTCTATTCTTTCCATAATAATCTTCCCTTTTTTTACATCTACGTTGTAGATAGCTGGAGTTCTACATGTTTCTTTGGCTTTCGCTATAAGAGTAGTTTCGAGCTTAGTTCTTTTTGTTCTTAGTATGCGGTCCAATCTCTCATGCCGGTATTTTTTGCTGAGCCTTAATTTGAATATAGAATCCAAACCAAAAAATTTTCCAGCATAGATTTCTGCTTCTGCCCCTTTACTTATGAGTTTCATGCAGATCTTTCTATTTGCAGAGTTTCATCTTAGTATCTTTTATATTCTCAATCAATAGAAACAAGGCCTCCTTTAGGGAATTTATATTATTGCAGAATTCGGAGTATTGTTTATAGCCCCTTAAAAGTTCTGCGGCGGATTCTAGATTTGCTTTTGCCTTTCCTATCTCATCGCTTATAAATTTGAAATCTACTTCCTCACACTTGATATCCATTTGCCTGAATTTTTTCATCTCCGTATTCGCATTTATTATGTGTTCTTTTGCTTCCAAAACTAATAGCCGCGCCTTTATGTAATCTGCAAGCTTTGTATTGTTTACTTTTTTTTCCAAGTTTTGCAGCTCAACTTTAAGGGCTTGTATATCCGACAAATTCTCTGGTGCGAGCTGATAATTTTTCAGATATTTTTCTTCTATTTCTGCCAGTTTATCTGCTGGTGATTTGCTGATAATGCAGCCTGCAAACATCACGAGAATAAATAAAATAACGAAGCAAAGAACCAATATAAATTTGCTACTAGTTTCCTGCATAGTGCTATTATATGCGTTTCTGTTTTTAAATTATTTGCGAATGTGAATGATTAAAAAATTTTGACTTTTTTAGGTTTTTTTGATAATATTTTTATTTCTTTTTTTAATTAGTTTTTTTATGGATAAGAAAAAGAGGGCATTGTTTGAGGT
>JAGHAR010000136.1 GCA_021161405.1 Candidatus Iainarchaeum sp. | reverse complement strand
GCATAAGGCAAAGATTGTTGGTGTGCTACGGCCAGTACTTGGCAGCGAAAAGAAGCAGGGAGAAAAAGCAGCAATAAGCGAACATGAAAGGAAAAAACAGATTCAGGAAATTCTGAACAAAATTAAAAAGCTGAGGGAGGAAGAAATAAGGAAGCAAAGAGAAGCTGAAAAGAAGAAGAAAGAAATTCTTTCTAGAATTCCGAGAAGGATGCGGAGATTTTATAGGGATAAGAAAATAGAGGAAATAGCTAAAGAGATAGCTCCGCAAATTAAGCCGGAAATAGAGGTGCCTCCAGAGGAGGAATTATTTCCATTAATGCACAAAGAGTATGAAAAGAGTGAAATCGCAAAGAGAATGGCTCAACAAGAGCTTGAAAGGTTTATGAGAAAATATGGAAGGCATCCTCGTGGCAGCGAATACGATGAGATTGCTGAAAATATTTTCGAGCAGATAAAAGATGCTGAAGTTAAGGGAGAGGTGCCGTTGGAAAAAATTAGGGAAAAGAAACAAGAATAGGAAGAGGAAGAAGCTAAGAAAAAGGAGAAAATAGAGGAGAAATTAGCAGCAAAACCAACAGAAGGAGCTATGGAGTTTTCAGAACTTAAAGAGCTTATTGGAAAAAGCTCTCCGAAAGAAATAAAAGAGATAAGCAATGCTGTAGAAAAAAGCGATGAAAGTGTTATAAGCGAAATACTAGAGACTCCAGGAATATGCCCAAACTGCAGCAATGAAGCAGAGCATATAATATTCTGCCCCAACTGCGGAGATGCTTTTTGCGAGCATTGTGCAAAAGCTGTGAAAAAAGAAGGTAATAAGACAGTATATGTCTGTCCACATTGCAACGAAGAAATAAAAACGCAAAGTAGCTGAAAATATTGCAGCTATGTTGCTTCTTTGCAGTTTAGTTCTGTTAAGCTGTTCTGTGGTATGCCGGAAGCAATCCACATTACAAGCGCGAATTCCATTCTTGGCCAACTAACCTCAAAGCCGCTTGTAAGAGTTCTTGAAAGCATCGGAGCTCTAACAAATGCTGAGCTCCTGTAGAGGGATCTAAAGTTTACGAAGAAATAAGAAACCTTATCTGTGCTTGTTGGCTCACAGAAAAAAAACCTTATCTTCTTTGTGCTCTCATCAAAGAGTTTCAAAATAAAAAGAGGGTATTTCTCAGGACATTTTGTTGAAGCGCAATAGGCATAGAAACAATAATCAAAACTATCTTGCATTGGTTTCATTATCTCTTTTATCCTCTCTAGCATTATTTTCTTTGTATTTAAATCCAAATTCAGATCATCTGCAAAATCTTCCTTCAAATAGGAAAGCAGGTAATCCACCTCTACAGCTTTAGAGACATCCTCAGACAAATCTCTTGGTACAGATGAATAAAACAATGTTTTGAGTGCGCTATCAATAAATTGACTGCCGAACTGCGTGTGCAAACTCTGGCTAACATTACTTCCATAGTTTGTTGCAAAGAATAGAACCATTACAGCTAAACCGCTTGCAATCATCAGAAAAAACATTGCGTCTGTTATAGCTGCCTGCCCCTTTGAATTAATTCTAACTATCGAGTCCATACATACACCACCAAAAGCATAGGTTTTACAATTAATCCGCTCTTTGCATAGCGTTCTTCCAATGCAATTGGAAAGAAATTTATAATTAGATTCTCATTGTTTATCTCTGTAAATGCATCTGCAGGATTTGAAGCGGCATTAGTGCAGATAAATTTTCCATCCCTGTTTTCGTAGAATATAGAATCATCCCTCTGCTGCAAATATTTCAATTCAAAAGAAGAGATATCCATTAGCCCTGCAATAAACCTTGTTCTTTTTGTGGTTATACTATTGCATCTATCCATAAAATCAGCATAGCTTTTGATATAAGATTCTCCCCTTAACTGCCTTATCAATTTATTTGCTTCTATCTGTGCTGAAAATAGATCAGACCTTGAATAAAAGGATTGGTTTGCAGAGCTAAACGCTGCAAAAAAGACAACTAAAGCAAAGATTATCGGAATCAAACTTGGCAGATCCTCGCCTATTGGTCCAATAAATCCAGTAATACCAATACTCCGTTTGAAATTTAACTTGGCAAACATTTTGAATCAAACCCCTCACTATGCAACAAAGTTTTTGCGGTTTTTAAATTATCCTCACACCAACCGGCCCTTGTTGAACATGGAATTATGAGAATAAACTTTTGCCCTTCTTGTATTTCACCAACAACAGCCAATGCATCGATTGTTGCCATTGGATCTATTGTAAAGCCTGCCTGCGGATCAATTACTGCTTTATTTGAAATTTTTAAGTCTCGTATTTCATTTGGTTGGAATTCAAAGAGATATATTGTTGCTTTAGTTTTCATAGAACTTGAGGCAATAACGTTAGATGGATCTCGTCTGCTCACTGCTTTTATTATTAAAAAATTATAGTCAGCGTTGGCTTCTTCCGTTGTTATTATTATCTTGTAAAAATATCTACCAACTCCTCCCAGAAACTCTGTATAGGAAAGATATCTTGGCACTGGAATTCTGCTTGAGATGCTGCATATCGCTTCAGAATTTATCTTCTGGCTTATCTTCTCTGATATTTTGGCTACAACTTCGCTTGCAGCATGTGAAGTTAGCAGAGTGGACCAGCTCGTAGCAAAGTATAGGGTTATTAGAAATAATCCTAGGGCGAGTATCAGCATGTTTGCTTTGCTTAGAATGTAAGAAAGCATATTAATTAGAAAGAAAACTGCTATTTAAACTTAAAGGAAATTATTAATTCTGCTCAGCGCCTCGTCCTTAGATATGCGCAGATTGTTGGCACGTCACCTGTTTTCGTTACATTTATTAATTCGTAAAATCCCTGTTTAACCTCATAAGATAGGTCAACAAGTATATAGCCATCCTCGCTACGATCTAAGCATACGCCTGCTGATGAGGGAAAGGTTGTAAATGTAGGGATATTAAGGCAGAGTGTCTTGCCGAAAGTTGCTTCTGATCCTTCGATGCTTTTCTTTGCGGTATATTGTAGAAGCATGCACCTCGGCTGAGAAACTCCGCAGTATGCCTCGCAGATATGCACATCATCCTTCTCCACAATTTTTATTTCCTCTAATTCATCAGCATAGCATTCATTCGGCAGATCAAAAAATATGGAGACAGGTTCTTTCCTTGTTAATGCTCTTTCCAAAGCCATCTTAAAATCAACCAATTTTTTGGTTATCTTTTCTTTGCAAACTTGTTGGTGGGTTTGCTGCATTGCAAAGTAGCCGATGCTCAGAACAAACATCATTATAATTATTGCAATAACCAATTCAAACGGAGCGCTCATCTGCGCTTTGGAATTTTCTCTTAACATAAAAATTCACTTTGGCTTAATTTTTGTTTGTTTTATAATTTGCTGCGATTGCCTAAACATCGGTTTTATTAATGCAATCAAAAGTATTGCTGCAATAGCAATAACAAGCAATAGATAAACAGCATTCCACGAGCTCTGTGCCCTTTCCTCTGCAAATATTTTCGGAAGCATCAAAAAAATAAATGCAAAGAAGTATTTAAAACATACTAATCAACAAGCGTAAGGCTTTTATGCAAAAATTAGGTTCTTTTCAGCACAAAGATACAACAAGTTGAATCAGTACCTTCTTCACAGTATGGAATATTATTACACACATCTAACTGCGTTCCTTCTTTAGTAGCGTCGTATATTTCGCCTATCATTGGCGGTTCCTTATCTGATGCGGCTTTGTGCAGAATATCGGCTTTATCG
>JAGHAR010000037.1 GCA_021161405.1 Candidatus Iainarchaeum sp. | reverse complement strand
ATCTGTTCTTTGCTGAGCTCTATGCCTAATTTTTTCAAATTCATTTCCACGGATGCCCTTCCGCTTAGCTTTCCTAGGGCATATTCTCTTTCTCTACCAAACCTTTCGGGCAGAAGTTTGTTCCTGTACAGATTTCCCTTTGAATCGCCGTCTGCGTGAATTCCAGCTGTATGCACAAACACATTGGAGCCTATGATCGGTTTGTTGTCACTAACTGATATTCCGCTAATTCTCTCAACAAGGCTGCTTGCTTCAATTAGCTTTTTCTCGTTTATTCCTGTATGTACATCTAAGAAATCGTGTAATGCTACAACGATCTCCTCTAATGGAGTATTTCCAGCTCTTTCGCCTAAGCCGTTTATCGTTGCTAATATCTTGGGAAATCACTCCAAAGAAGTATTCTCCATATCGGATTTTAGATGTTTAAACAAAAAAGGACAAAAACCAGTAAGTTTTGTAAAGGTGAAATTTAAGAATAGGGAAGCGGAAGCAAAGGCAACAGGAGACGGTGGTTTTGATAGTTTTATGAATGCTCTGTCAAAAATCTCAAAAACACTCAAATTCGAAATAGCGAAGTTAGAGGATTATAAAGTAAGAATTCCGCAAACAGGAAGAAGCGATGCAATAGTTGAAACTACAATAGAATGGGAATTTGAAGGAAGAAGATTCAGAACAAGCGCTATCGATACCGACCAACTAACAGCAGCAATAAAAGCAACAGAGAAAATGATCAATCTAATCAATACACCTTCCAACAGCATTGGCAATCTTTCTTAGTTCTTTCATCATCGACAAAAACTGCTCTTCGTTCAATTGTTGGTTCGCATCGCTAAGCGCCTTCTCCGGCCATGGATGGACCTCAACCATTATTGAATCCGTGCCAGCAGCAATTGCCGCCTTTGCGTTGAAGGGCACAATAGAAACATCACCAGCAGAATGGCTCACATCTGTGCAAATTGGCAACTTTGTCCTTTGTTTAAGTGCTGGAATCCATTCTATCTGCAGCGGAAATCTTGCAACGGAATCAAAGCTGCGTAATCCTCTCACACATAACAAAAGATTCGAATTTCCTTCCTTCAGTATATACTCTGCAGAAAGCAAAAACTCTTCAATTGTTGAACACAAAGAATTCTTTAATAGCACAAGGTTTCTAGTCTTTCCAAGAGCTTTTAAAAGGGAATAGTTCTGCATATTTCTGGCACCAACCCATAGAATATCAACCATATTCTCTAATTCTGCAATCTGATTAACATCCATAACTTCTACTGCTGTTAGCAAGCGATAGCTGTCAGCGATCTTTTCCAGAATATTTAATCCTTTGGTACCAATTCCCTGAAAGGAATAAGGACTAGTTCGCGGCTTAAATATCGGTGCTCTGAAAATTTTTACACTTGCCTTTTTTATTATTTCCGCTGCAGCGATTGCCTGCTCTTCGCTCTCTAATGCGCATGGGCCAGCAATGAACACAATTTTCTTGCCACCAAACCTTACGCCTCTATAGCTGATTTTTCCGCCTGCTTTTTCATATAGGTAGTTCATATTGACACCTAGAATAAACGCTTAAATTCATCTGAGAGTTTGACTATATTTGTTCTCCCAAATCTTCTCTTTTCAACGATTCCCTTAGCTAAAAATTTTTCAATAATTCTAAAAACCTTTACCTTGTCTAAACCTGTTTCCCTCACAATAGCGGCCTGTGTTGCTTTGCCAGAATGCTTTTTGAGCACTTTAAGCACTTGTTGCTCACTGCTGTTAAATAGTTTTAGTATGCTTTCCTCCTTTGGTTTCTGTTCCTTTGTTGGTTCTTTTATAAGATAAAAAGCAAGCATACCTATGAAAAGTCCAATCGCGGAGAGCAACGGGATAAATAAAGGAATTGGAATTAAACAACCGCAAACATCGCCACTAGAAAGCTCAATTTGAACATAAAAGGAAGCAAACGCGACTATAAAAACAAAGATAGAAAGCAGTAGCATGCCTAAAACTATCTTTCTTTGCATGTTTCAATATTTGAAACCAACATTTTTAAATGGTTTCAGTTGAAATTATAACATGCACTTAGAGAAAAAAATAGTCTTTATAATAGCAACCTTGATGCTGTTGCAAACAGCAGTTCCGTTTGCGTTTGCAAGCACCTCAAACAGCAAATATATCTGTGCAGTATATTTTACTGGCATAGGTTGTCCGCATTGCGCAAAAACAGATCCAGTGCTACTTGAACAGCTGCTAGAAAAATACCCAAATCTAATAATTATTGAATACGAAATATACCAACAAAATGCTGCAAACGCACCAGTATTTATGGAATATGGAAAGCAATACAATACAGAGCTCGGTGTTCCGTTAATAATATTTGGAAAGGACGATTATATTATTGGGGATACACCAATTCTAACAGCTATAGAGGACAAGTTATCTGAATTGAAGTACAATCCATGCCCATTAATAGATGGCAGCAATGCAGCTTTTGAGAGCTTAAATCTTAATGATTTAAAAGGCGAACCAAAGATTTGGCACAGGGACAGGATTCTGATAAAAAAAGCCACAGGCGAAAGTAATAGCGATGAACTCAAAAAGCTTATTCTCGGAGAAATCAGCCTGAAAAGCGATGGATCCATTGATGTTCCGCTCTCTGGCATGGAAATTAAATTTGCAAATTCTAAAGCAATAGATAGTTGGATTCTCGGATGGAAAAGCAGCAAATTAACTAATGCAAAATCAACTAACATAGATTCAAACAATATAAAGCCACAGCAGGGGCTTAATGGAGGATTTACTAATAATTTACACCACGCTGAACAAAATATGCAAAGCAACAATATTGTGCTTAACACAGCTAAAAGTCAAAATACACAAAGAGAGAAATTAAGCCTTGCATTAATCCTTGGATTGGCAGCTGTGGATGCAATAAACCCCTGTGCATTAGCAGTACTTACCCTTATGCTTCTCGCTATCATAACATACAACCCAAAAGACAGAAGAAAAGTATTGTTTGCTGGCTTTGCATTTACATTAGCGGTTTATATTGGATACCTGTTTTATGGCTTAATTCTGATAAAATTTTTCCAATTTGTAAGATTGGTCACCAGCATAAGACTCCTGCTGTATCAGCTTCTGGGAGTTATAGCAATTATATTGGCAATATTAAATATTAAGGATTTCTTCTTTTACAAACCAGGCGGCATAATGACAGAGATGCCTCTCAGCTGGAGGCCAAAGCTTAAAAAGATAATAAACAAGGTAACCAGTGTAAAGGCCGCTGCAGCGGTAGGAATATTCGTAACTTTGTTTCTGCTTCCATGCACAATCGGCCCTTATGTAATAACTGCAGGTATACTTTCAGCCGTAGAACTAATAAAAACAATTCCGTGGCTTTTGCTTTACAATTTTATATTCGTTTCACCTATGCTGGCCATAACCCTTATCGTTTATTATGGGTTTGGAAAAGTAGAAGATATAAGTGGGTGGAAAGATAAAAATATTAGGCGTTTACATTTAACAGCAGGCCTAATAATGCTAGGAATAGGACTGGCAATGCTATTTGGTTTTGTTTGAAGATGTGCAAAGCGTATGCGCCAATCGCAAAACAAACTTTTCATCTATTTTTTTATGTTCTGCTTTTTGTTTTACTATCTCGAGCAATTTTTTGAGCTGCAATTCCGAAATTTTTATATTGTGCTTTTTTAGTATTGCCTCTATTGCATGCCTACCGGAATGCTTTCCTATTACTATCTCTGTTTTTCTTCCTACAAGCTCTGGCCTAATAATCTCATAGGTGGCTCTATTGGAAAGTACTCCGTGCTGGTGGATTCCACTTTCGTGTGCAAACGCGTTTCTACCAACAATTGCTTTATTAGGCTGCACTTGTATTCCGGTTAATCTTTCGACAAGTTTTGATGTTTCATAGATAAGATCAAATTTGATATCTGTATATGCGTTGTAATAGTCCTTTCTAGCGAAGAGCGCCATTGCTACCTCTTCTAAGGCAGCATTGCCTGCTCTTTCCCCAATACCATTAACTGTAACCTCTACCTGATGTGCACCGTTTCTAATAGCTTCCAAACTGTTAGCAACAGCAAGCCCCAAATCGTTATGGCAATGTACACTAATCACCGCACTGTCAATATTTGGAACACTCTCAATTATATTTCTTATAAGTGTACCAAATTCTGTCGGCTGAGAGTAGCCTACAGTATCGGGTATGTTTACAACATCTGCACCTAATTCTATTGCTCTTTCAATAACTCTAAAAAGGAATTTCTGCTCTGTTCGAGT
>JAGHAR010000103.1 GCA_021161405.1 Candidatus Iainarchaeum sp. | reverse complement strand
TAGTAGGGAGCAGCACCTTTCTCCCTAACATCGTTCTCATTCGCAACAATTATCTTCTTAAAATTCTTCTTATCAATCATTGCTAATCTATGCGAAGCACCCTCAGCAGGAGTTGCTTCTAAATTATAGATATGTCCGGTTTCTTCCTGGAATTCGGCAATTCTTTCCCTCATATAATCCAAAATTTTGTTCGCAAACCTAATTCCTTCTTTTGTTGTTAAATCAAAACCAAACAGGTTTAGCGCGGCTTCATTTGCTCCTATCAAACCGATTGTAGAGAAGTGGTTCTCCCAGTAGTGGCCTGTGCTCTGCTTTATCGCTCTTAAATAGAATTTTGAATAAGGGTATAATCCTTGCTCCGTTAATCTTTCTATTGTTTTTCTTTTTATCTCCAATGAATTTTTTGCCAGTTCCATATAATCTCCCAAGCTGTCGAAGAAATCCTTCTCATCTTTGCTTAGATACGCTAGATGAGGAAGATTGATCGTTACAACACCAATACTGCCTGTTAATGGATTCGCTCCGAATAATCCGCCGCCTCTTCTCTTCAATTCTCTTGTATCCAACCTCAACCTACAGCACATACTTCTTGCATCCTCTGGTTTCATATCGCTGTTTACAAAGTTAGCAAAGTAGGGAATTCCATATTTGGCGGTCATCTGCCATATGCTGCTCAACACTTCGTTATCCCAATCAAAATCTTTTGTTATATTATAGGTTGGTATTGGAAATGTGAATACTCTTCCTTGTGCATCTCCTTCGCTCATAACCTCTGCAAGGAGTTTGTTGAATAAATCCATTTCTTCCTGGAATTCGGCATAGCTGGTGTTCTGTGGCTCTCCACCAATAATAACTGGTTGGTTTGCTAAATGCTCTGGTGGAACTAAGTCGAGGGTTATATTTGTAAAAGGGGTTTGGAAGCCAACACGGGTTGGGACGTTCATATTAAACATAAATTCCTGCAGTGCTTGCTTAACCTGCCTCTCGTTTAGCCCATCGTAATGGATAAAAGGAGCAAGCAAAGTGTCAAAATTAGATAATGCCTGTGCTCCGGCTGCCTCTCCTTGCAGCGTGTAGAAGAAGTTAACTACCTGTCCTAATGCTGTTCTGAAATGTTTTGCTGGTCTGGAACTTATCTTGCCCCTCACTCCAGTAAAACCGACCAAAAGCAAATCAAATAAATCCCAACCAACACAATAAGCTCCTAATGTTGAGAGATCATGGATATGAAATACCGCCTCTTTATGTGCCTTCCTTATTTCTGGAGGATATATTTTATTCAGCCAGTATTCGCTTATAACAATAGAGGCAACATGCGTGTTTAACCCCTGTAAAGAAAAGGTCATATTTGCATTTTCCTTTACGCGCCAATCTTTCATCTGCAAATAGTTATCTACAATATCTATTGTCTTCAGAAGCTTTGTGATATCCCTTGCCTCTTCCCTTTGCTTTCTGTATAAAATGTATGCCTTTGCTGTCTTTGCATGTCCTTCCTCTATTAGAACCTTTTCAACAGCATCCTGCACCTGCTCGACAGTAGGAATTTCTCCCGGCTTTAATTGTTTCTCCAAAAATTTAACAACCTTCGTAGAGAGTTCCGCTGCTCTCTTTCTGTCCTTTCCGCCAACAGCTCTGGCTGCTTTCCATATTGCTGCTTCAATTTTCCCTTTGTTGAATGGAACTATTTTGCCATCCCTTTTCATTATGAACTTTATCATTTTTTCGCCTCTTCCTTTGGTTGAGAGTAAAAGCGATTCCGCATTTAAAAATCTTTGCCTCTACTTGGCTGTAATTAGATTTCCTAACCTTTAGATATGCAAAATTACATTTTTTTCCATTAACAAAGCAACATTAAGAAATTGTTGTTAGAAAAATTAACCATCATTACTATTGTTCGAGTTGCTAATTTTTAAATGCAAGTGCTCTTTTCGTTGGCAAAGCATTTAAAATAATTTGCTTGGCAAATTGTTTTAGTGTTTTTTATGGCTCCGGAGAGAAAACCATTGCCAGAGGAGAAGATTGAAAAGAAATTAAAGGCAAGGAAACTGCACGGTTTGCCTATCGGCATACTTGCATTCGGATTTGTCGCGGCCTTCTTCGTTGGCATAGTTCTTGGCTCGCTTGTTATTAGCAATGCTGGCCTCTTTACTGCAAAGCAACAGTTACCCTCTACTATACCTGCTGAAACAGAAGGAAAATCGATGCAGGAAGTTGCACAGAGTGTTGTAGATTACATTAATACGAATTTGCTTGCGAACCAAAATGTTACTGCAGAATTAAAGAGCGTAGAGGAGCAATATGGGTTATACGCAATTACAATTACTTTAAAGGCAAGCAACGGCCAAACACAGGACGCAGTTATCTATGCGCCGAAGGAAGGCAGTGTATTTCTCATTGGTAATTTGTTTGATTTAAGCAAGCCGTTATGGAAACAAGAATTTAAAAAGACAGTAAGGCCGGAGGTTAAGCTCTTTGTAATGAGTTTTTGTCCATATGGAAAACAAACAATGAAAGCAATGATGCCCGTAGTAAAGCTTCTTAGTAATGCTATTGATTTTGAGCCTCATTATGTCATTTATAGCTCTGATTATTATAGGGGGGCGGAAGAACAGTACTGTATATCTGACTATTGTTCAATGCATGGCATAGATGAACTCAGAGAAGATATAAGGCAGAAGATAATATGGCTTAACTTTAAAGATAAATTCTGGGATTATGTTGCCTATGTAATTGACAACTGCTCTTTGGATAATATTGAAAGCTGCTGGAAGGATGCAGCAAAGAACGCAAATATTAATCCGGAAGAAATAGAAGCATTGTTTGCAAAGGATGCCAATACAATTCTGAAAGATGAGAAAGAGTTAGATGATGCGCTTAACGTTAGTGCTTCTCCAACATTGTTTATCAACGGCACAGTTTACAACGGCTCTCGCGATTCAAATTCATTAAAGAATGCAATTTGCTCTGCCTTTACTACGCAGCCAGAAGAGTGTAAGCAAGAATTGAGTTCTTCCGAAAAGGCAGCGCAGGGCTACTGTTAATTTTTTATTAATTTTTAGCGCATATTTGGTATGCGCCTTTCTATAATAATCCTCGCAGCTTTTGTACTGCTGCTTTCTGGCTGTATATCCTATCCAGAGAATAAGCAACCCTCTAATGTTGCTGAGGAAGAAAAACTAAGCATAAAGGAAGAGGCAGTGAAAGAATGTATTAAGCTGTGCAAAAGTGCAATTGCTTCTGGAATTGATCTAAGCAATGGCCCGTGCCTAAGCGATAACAATCCAGAATGGCAGATTGAGGATTGGGTCTGCGATGTTGCGCATTGGCCTCGTAAGGAGGTTGATAACCTAGCGAAAAATCAATGCAATGAATTTAGGGAAGGAAGAGCAAAACACTTTGTAGAAGTTGATGAAGAATGCAGGCCAATAAGAGCAATTTAGAGAATAATAGCTACACAAATACAAATGCTGCAACCAAAGCAATAGAGATGAAAAGATTTGTAGAGAATTTTTTGGCTAATCCTCTCTCCAGAAAGATTCTCTGGAGAATTACTAAAAACAACCGTTTGGAGAGAATTCTCAACTATTACGCGCATAAAAACACGAAAAAGATAAAGCTTGGCCTTTCAGATTATATCATCTATTTAATTGTAAAGCTAATAATTGATAGATTCAAAGCATCAACAGCTTTAAGCGATGAGATTGTTATGCAGCATTTGAGCGATGGTGTATGGAGAAAGGGAGTATCTTTAACGTTGGAAGGAATTGCCAAATTTGGCCTTAGAAAGCCCTTTATTACGACTGCTCCGTTTTTGGTTGTCTGGAATGTTACAAAGATATGCAATCTGCGGTGGAAGCATTGCTATGAGAATGCTGATGTAAAAGCAGAGAACGAGCTCACTACTGCGGAAGCATTAAAAGCAGTGGATAAAATGGCCGAAGCAGGAGTTGCATACATAGCTCTAAGCGGTGGAGAACCACTGATGAGGAAGGACTGGTATAAAATTGCAAGACGTATAAAAAAGCACGAAATGGGTTTTTCCATCGCAACTAACGGTACTCTATTAACAAAAGAAAATGTGAAAAAATTAAAGAAAGCAAACTGCCTCTATGTGCAGGTATCTCTGGATGCGGCTAACAAAAAACTGCACAATTATTTCAGGGGAGCCAACACCTTCGAAAGAACGATAGAGGGAATACAAAACTTAGTTGAAGAGGGAATTACAACAGGGATTGCTTCAACAATTACAAGATTGAATTACAACGAGGTTCCTAAATTGATTGATTTGGCAGAGAATCTCGGCGTTGATATCTGGATGCACTATAATTTTATCCCTGTCGGTCGAGGAACCGAAATTAGAAAATTGGATATAACCGCAAACCAAAGAGAAAAGTTGTTACAATATATTGCAAAGCGTTCCCAGAGAAGTAAAATTTCTCTGCTTTCAACTGCTCCGCAATACGCAAGGGTATGTATGCAAACTATTGGGCATGTAAAGGCAACGCACTTTGATGTATTTTCGGATAAGGATGAAAGTATTGTCGGCTATTTGGCAGATTTCATCGGCGGCTGCGGAGCTGGAAGGCTTTACTGTGCTGTAGAGCCGGACGGAACTATCGAACCATGTGTATTTATGCCGATCCGCATAGGGAATATTCTGCATGATGATTTGAGAAAGCTCTGGGTTGAAAACGAAATTCTGAATAAAATCCGTAATAGAGAAAGCTTTGATGTTTGCAGCAGCTGCGATTTTAGGAATGTATGCGGCGGTTGCAGGGCAAGAAGCTACGCATACTTTGGCAGAGTTGATGCTGCAGATACCGGGTGCATAAATTATAAAAAGAAAAATAGAAAAAGGAAATTAACAAAGATTGCTATTAGAAAGGTTGCTAGTAGTCGAATTCGTGGAAAGAAGGCATAACCAATCTTTCGTTTCTGTTAAGCGAATCTATTCTCTCCATATCTTCATTGTTTAATTCAAAATCAAAGATATTGTAATTCCGCTCTAAATGCTCCCTTGAGCTTGCCTTCGGAATTACTATGCAGTTATGCTGCACAAGCCAACGCAATGCAACCTGTGTTTCTGTTTTGTTATATTTCTCTCCAATTTCTTTAAGAATAGGATCGCCAATAATCTTGCCCCTTGCCAAAGGAGAATATGCGGTTATCACAATATTGTGCCTTTCACAAAATTCCTGCAGTTCTCTTTGATAGAGATAAGGATGGAATTCCACCTGATTTGTAACAGGCAATATCTCCGCAGTTTCCAGCAGATCTTCAATATGGTGGATTGTAAAATTGCTTATCCCTATAGATTTTACTTTGTCGCTCTTTACGAGTTCTTCCATTGCCTTCCAGGTTTCTTTAATTGGCACCTCTTTATTCGGCCAATGTATCAAATACAAATCCAGATACTCTATGTTCAGTTCCTCTAATGCTCTATCGCATGCTTTAAAAACATCCTCATAGCTGTGATCGGTATTCCAAAGCTTCGAGGTTATAAACAATTCCTCTCTTTTAAAATCAGAGATTGCCTCTGCTATCTCCCTATGGTTTCCATATATTTCGGCGGTATCTATATGCCTGTAGCCTATTTCGTTAATCGCAATCCTCACCGCTTCAATACATTTTCTACCAGTAAGCTGCCACGTCCCCAAACCAAGCCGAGGAATTTTATTGTTGTCGTTTAGTTTTACTAACGGAACTTGCTGCATAAAAACACCTTTTTAAAACGAATTTGATAATTATCTTTTTATGGATTTCTTCGAGGTTTTAAGGAGGAGGCATTCTGTAAGGGCCTACTTAGCAAAGAAAGTTGAAAAGGAAAAATTGGAAAGAATTTTAGAGGCGATTGATTCAGCACCTAGTGCGGGTAATCTAAAGGCCTATAAGGTTGTTGTAATTGAGGATGAAAGAAAAAGAAAGGAATTAGCTGATGCTGCTTTTTCCCAGCAATTTGTTGCGCAAGCTCCTGTTGTTTTGGTTTTCTTTGCAGATACGCAAAAGAGCGCATCGCATTACGGTATTAGGGGTGAGCAGTTATACGCTTTGCAAGATGCAACTATTGCCTGCTGCTTTGCAATGCTCGCATGCTTTGCTCTTGGTTTAGCTAACTGTTGGGTCGGTGCTTTCGATGATAGCAAGGTTAAGGAAATCTGCGGAATTAGGGAGCAAGCGTTAAGGCCAGTAGCAATTCTGCCGATAGGATATGCTGATGAATAAATGCTAACGATCCATATGATTGAAGAGCGCGGCATAAAGTTAGATATAAAGCCAGATGCTAAGAGGAAAGCACGGGTTTTCTACAATGTTGATTCGATTATTGCGAGAGATATTGCAGAAGCTGCCTTTGCGGTTTTCGCGAAAAAACAATACAATGTAGCAGACGCAATGGCTGGCTCAGCAATAAGAACAATGCGCTACGCAAGACATTGCAATGCAAATTTTTTCATAAACGATAACAATCCAAAAGCAATCGAGGTTATAAAACAAAATTTGATAATTAATAATTTGAACTTGGATAATTTCACAATAACAAAATCAGATGTAAGGGAATTCTTTGCCAAGAATCGTGTTGCTTTTGATTTTGTTGATTTGGATTGTTTTGGTTCAGCTATGCCGTTCATAGATATTCTTTCATTTGCTTTGAGAAGGAACAGCTATGTTTCCTTAATCGTTACGGATGTTGCTGCTCTCTGCGGAAATTCCCCAAAAGCATGCAGAAGGAAATATTTTGCAAAGCCGCTCTACAACAGTTTTAAATTTGAGACAGGCCTTCGAATACTGCTTGCATCTCTCTGCTACGATTTTGCAAGGAATGAATTTGCATTTTTTCCTATGTTAAGCTACTATTATAAGCACTTCTACCATGTAATCGCAAAGCTGAAAAAATCAAGGCGCTTGGCAGACGAACAGATTAGGAAGATAAAATTTCTGAATTTCTGCAAAAATTGTTTAACAAGAGAATATTCCACAATGCCAAAAGAGTTTTGTGTATGCGGCGAAAAACTTCAACATGCTTATCCTGTCTGGACAGAGAATTTTTTCGATAAGGGTTTTGTTTCAAAAGTCTATTCAAAGGCCTTAGAGCTGAAATTTTCAGAGGCTGCTGCTCTACTCAGCTTGATTTCTGAGGAGAACATCAACATTCCCTTTTATACAACAAGCGAATTTGCAAAGAAACTCAAGAAAGAGATGCCAAAGGTTGATGAATTGATCAAAAAGCTGCAAAAGAAAGGATTCAGGGCTGTGAGAACACATTTCTCCAAGGAGGGTTTTAGAACAGATGCAAAGCCAGAAGAAATAGCAACCTTTTTTTAACCTTTTGAATTCTTAATTTTCTAATAAATTTCAACAAGAGGTGGTTTTTTGGCAAGGCCTTGTGTTGATAAGGAAAAATGCAATGGCTGTGGCACATGCGTACAGGTATGTCCAATGAAAGTATTTGAGGTAAAGGATAACAAGGCAGAGGT
>JAGHAR010000095.1 GCA_021161405.1 Candidatus Iainarchaeum sp. | reverse complement strand
GGTAACAATGAATGGAATGCTAATAAAGGAAAAAGAAGTAAAGGCAATAGCAAACGGCGAAGATATTATTGTTAACCTTTTGGTTGAAAGGATTACATTAACTGCTTATACTATTCGCCTCAAAGGAAGTGCAGGCGAAAACCTTACTGGAAAGGAGATAAGGGCAAAGATTATCTGCCGAGATAATGGTAGAGTAATTGCAGAGCAGACAACGTATAATGGGCTAGTAAAGATAATAAAACCGCAGGACTGTGAGCAAGTGGTTGCCGAGATAGAAGCAGAAGGATACGAAAGCAAAACCGCAGAACTAAAACACCCAGAAACAGAGCTTAGGTTGACAAAAATAACAGAACAAAAGAAAGAAACAGGAAATATAGAAGTTAGGCTTATAGCCCCCCAAAATATGGGTGTTGTTGGTGTCAGAGTAGAACTAAGAAACGATATGAACGCCCTTGTTGATTACACCTATGCAGATTCATGTGTTGTTGTTTTCAGAGATGTAAAGCAAGGCAATTACACAATAAATATAAGCGACAATCTAGCAAGATTCAAGGCAGCATCTGCACAAGCAAGGGTAATAAGCAACGAAACCTCAGAGATAGAAATAAATCTTGTTCCTGCCACTCAAAAAACAACAATAGTTGTTAAAGATAAAGAAACAAAGACACCTATAGCTAATGCGAGGGTTGTTGTTAGGGAGAAAAACGGTAAAGTGCTGGCTGAAGGAAATACAAACACTAAAGGAGAATTTGTAATAGCTGAAGAATATGGGAAAGAAGTATTGATAGTTTCCTCGGCAGAAAAATACCTCGTAAAAGAAATAGAAACCACTCTGCAGGAAGAAATTGAAATCGAACTAACAAGAGTTACAATTTACAATTCGAGAACAATCAATGTTACAGTAGTTGATGACGAAAACAAACCAGTGCAGGGAGCGCTTGTATATTTGATGGATGCTGAAAGAGATTCTATAGTTAACCTCTTCCATGGAGATTATATAGTGACAGATGCTGTTGGCAATGCTGAATTCAGAAATATTCCTCTTGGTACGTACTATTTGATAGCTACACGCAATATTGCAAGGGCCACAAGCAAGAAATTTACTCTGGAGGAGAGCACAGAACAGAGCTACAATATCGTCATAGCATTAAGTATAGGAAAAACGAAAATACAAGTGAATCTCTTCCCTAAAGATATTAGCGCTACTGCAGAGCTTTACAGCAAGGAAAATCAACTGCTAGCAAAAAAACCAATCATTAACGGAAAGGCCGAATTTGAGGAGCGCTCCGATAGAGAGGTTTTTGTTTTGGTTAAGAGCGATAGCTTTGCAACATTCCAGAGCAGGCTTTTGAAGCTCTGGGATGCAGAACCAAAAACTGTTAATGCAAAAATGAAGCGTACAGAGGAAATAACAAATCTCGATTTGGAATTCCTAGGAATATATAGAAACAATCAGAGAATAAGCTCTATACCAATAGGCAGCAGCGCAACTGCAATCTTTTTAACGTCGATTCCGCAGGAATTTAGTAAAGCAGGGTTTGTTTTTAGGGTTGGAAATAAGCAGTATGTTGAATTAGAACCTATAGCAATTAAACAAACTCTCATAGCTGATTCGCAGATTATGAGGGGGGCATTCCTGACAGGCGATAAACAGCAGGATATGCAATATAGCAGCCCCTCCGAGGAAGCGAAATGGATTGCAGCAGAATTTAACAGGCCAGAAGCAAGAATAATAGAAAGCGCTGTTGAAATAAAGGCAAGGCCAACATCTATTACAAACACTACTGCAAAAATATGCGCAAGGCTGTGGGCAACCAACTCAAGATATGCAAGTATTCCGGAAAGCGAAGAGCCAGAAAACGAACTTTACGGAAAATGCAAAAGCTACGACATTGCACTTGGAAATTCTGAATGTGAAGGAGAGGTGTGCTATCTCTTCGATTCTTTATTCGATATAGATAGCAACCTCTTTATGCAGAAGCCATACACAGTAATTACAAACAAGGATTATAATTTCTGCTTTGTTATGTTGGCAAGAACCGAACAAAGAAATGCAGAACTTACAATTGAAAACGAAGATAATAGCATAGAGTTCAAAGAGGCAGAAGCAGAGAAGGGAGAAGCGAAGATAGAAGATAACAAAGTAATAGTAAATTTCCAGGATAAAGTATCTGGGCCAATTAGAACATGCACAAAATTGAGGATGATAAAGGCTACTAATTCCATAATACGAATCGAATTTAAAGCAAGCAATGTATCAAAGCATGTGGAAAAAGTAAACATACTTGCTGAAAAAGCATCTCGCATAGCAATTAACACCTCAGCAGAAGCAATTGCTCCATATGAAGAAACAAAGCTTGAGGTTGAATTGCAAGACGCAGACAATAACATACCACTAGAAAATGCGCTTCTGAAAATAATTGTGGAGAATTCTCTTATAGATGCAAAGCAAACAGATGCTGAAGGAAAGGCAACATTTGAAATTCCCTCGCTGCAGCCCGGCACAGAAATAAAGATAATAGCTGAAAAGCCCGGCTATGAACAAGCAGAAAGGACAATAAAAGTTATAGATTCTCTTATCAGAATTCAGCCAGAGATTATTGATACTACTCTCAATGTTGTTACCGCAAGGGAGAAAATAGAAAAAATAACAGCCAAAAACCTAGCGGGAATTCCCCTAATAATAAGCAAAATTTCTATAATTCCCGAAGAGAGAGCTGAAGCGCTGGATATTGGAAGAATGCAATCGATGCTTGATTCGCAACTGACAACTTTAAACAAGGGAGAGGAAAAAACAATCAATTTTGGTATATTCCTATTAGTGGAGAATGCCGGTGCTAGAGAAGAAGTTAGCGGAAATTTAGAAATAACTGTTTCAAATCCAATAATAGGAAAAGAATGGGCAGTAAAGATACCTTTCCATATAAGCATAGAAAGCAAGGTTGCAGCAGAGAATGAAAATTGTATAGAAATTCTGGGAATTACTCAAAACGAATTTGTTGCTGAGCCAGGTACAACCTTAACAAAAGAATTCGAGCTATACAATATGTGTGCAGCAGAAGGAAAATACATAGCACTTGATAGCTTATTCGCAAAGATAGTAACAAGTGAGCTTAGGCCGAACATTACTTTAACGAT
>JAGHAR010000116.1 GCA_021161405.1 Candidatus Iainarchaeum sp. | reverse complement strand
GTTCCGGGTGTATAAAAATAGATGCCAACAGAGCAAAGCGTGCTCTTGGGCTCTGATGGTTTTTCTTCAAAACCAACTACACGAAAATTTTCATCAATTTCTGGTACGCCGTGCTTTGAAGCTTCCTCCTTCGTCCTTACATCGTAGAGCACGATCGTATCTGCGTTTTTATCTTTGAAGAATTTATATGCTCTGGTTAAATCAAAGGTGAAGAGGTTATCTGCATTAATTATAAGTAGATCGGCGTTGTTGCCTGCAATTCCTTGCTTTTCTATTGCAAAATTGATATCGCCTATTGCGCCCAGCCGGCCCTCATTGCTTGTTGTTCCGTCATTGAGGATATTCACTTCTGATTTAAATTTAAAGCCAGAATTCCATTCCAAAAAATTTCTGTAAAACTTAGCATTCGTTACAATGCTAACTCTCGCGATAGGTAGTGCTTCCAATCTATCGAAGATATGCTCAATAATTGGTTTACCTGCTACTTCAAGCAGTGCTTTTGGTTTGTTTTTCGTGAGGGGCCATAAGCGGGTTGCATAGCCAGCTGCTGGAAGAATAACCTCTAGCATGTTGGAATAAGAAATGGAAAGCTTTAAAATGAATATAGAACATATTGCAAACATGCTTATCAATGTTAAAGTTATTCCGAATGCAAAACAGAATTCTGTTAAAGAGAAGGAAAATTTTCTAGAGCTTCGTGTAAAAGCAAAGGCAATTGCCGTAAAGGCAAATGCAGAGGTTATTAAACTTCTGGCAGAGCATTTTAAAGTTAAGAAATCTCAAATTAGGATTGTTTCCGGACTTAAAAGCAGGATAAAGCTCGTGGAAATTACAGAGAATTAAATTTAAATAGTTGCCCGCTGTTTTTTTATCATGCCGGGCAGAAGAAAATATACTAGAGGAACAACGCTAAAAGCTGTAGAAAAGGCAATTGCTAGCATTAAAAGAGAAGACCGTAGGAGGGCAAGAATTGTAAAAAGAGAATATCAAAAAAGAATCAGCGAGATAAGAGAAAAAAAAGGCAAAGCAGCTAATGTGTTGCAACGTATCAAAACATTTCTCTGGTTTATTCTTCAAAACAGGAGAGATATTAGGAAGATGCAAAAAAAGATTGAAGACGCTCCAAGACGAGTCATAGCTGCAAGAGCTATAGAAGGAATAGAAAATAAAGAGGCAAGAAGAGAAATCTTTGAATTCCTGGAGGAAAGAGTTGCTTACCTGCAAAGAAGAATAAAAGAGTATAGAAAAAGAAGTAGAGTGATGGCAAATTGGCCGTCTTTTTTTAGGGAAGATGAAGAAAGATTGCTCGCAACACTGCCAAGACAGCTTAGCAGAAGGTTTAGCAAGAAATACGGATTAAGCGAAGATACACTGAACAGAGTAGCCGAGGAATTCGGCAGAGCGTTGAGGGAATATTACTTTCCATACAACGGAAAAACTCAACGAAGCTAAACAGGAGATGTCTATGCTAAACACTGCTTTTATCCTTGCAGGCGGATTAGGAACTAGGTTGAGTGAAATAACAAAAGAGAAGCAAATTCCAAAACCATTAGTAAGGATATGCGAAAAGCCAATCATAGAATGGCAGATAGAAGAACTCTCTTCTCAGGGAATCAGAAATTTTGTTTTAGGGATCGGTTATTTAGGCAACAAGGTAAGGGAGTATTTCAATAACGGCCAGAACAGAGGAATCAATATTTTTTATTCTGAGGAAAAAGAATTGCTCGGCACTGCTGGCGCTCTGAAACTTGCAGCAAGAAACTATCCAAAGTTGTTCAGCGAAAGCTTCTTGATGTGCAACGGAGACACTCTATGGAAGATAGATATTAACAAAATATGGGAATTTCATAAAAACGCAAAAAGAGAAAAATGCATCGCAACCCTTGTTCTTGTTGAGGTTGAAGATGTTTCAGAGTATGGTTCTGTTGTTCTTGAAAAAAATTTGATTGCAGAATTTGTAGAGAAGGGCAGAAAAGGCCAAGGAGTAATAAACTCTGGCATTTAGATTATGGAGCCGGAAATTATAAAATTTATTCCTGAAGGAAAAGCAAGCATTGAGAAGGATGTCTTTGAAAAACTCGCAAAGGAAAATAAGCTTGCTGGAATTAAGCTAACTATTCCGTGGTTGCCTGTTGATTCAATGGAAAAGTTGAGAAAAGCAGAGGAAGAATGGTCAAAAATCGCTTGCCTTTAGTTTTGATGCAAGGAAAGATAAGCCATCTTCTGGAGAGCGCATCTTTATTCCCAAAGAAGAGATCTTATTAATATTTAAGGAGGAATTCTTCGGCCTTTTTGCAACCCAATCCATGTCCTGCATTTTTGCCTTTTTTATTAGGTTTGTATCCAAACCGAATTTTTCAGCGGCAAGCATAGCAAACTCATAGCGTGAGATTGCTTTGCTGCCTGTGCAATGAAATAATCCCTGCTGCTGTTTTTCTATTAATTTGAGACATGCAGTTGCAACATCATCAATTAAAGTTGGACAGGTTATCTGATCTGTAACAACCTTAACAATTTGTCCTTTAGTAAGGGCTGCTAATAACCATTTCAAAAAATGCATTTTATCATCTTTGGAGTTATAGCCGTATAAGGTAGAAATACGCAAAACTATCGCAGAATCTAAATAGTCAAAAATTATCTTCTCAGCTTCAAGCTTTGTTCGGCCATAGACATTTATCGGATTTGGTCTATCTTCCTCAGCATAGTTGCCGTGCAGGCCGTCAAACACATAATCAGTGGAAAAGAAAATTAGTTTAGCGTTGAATTTCTTGCATAACTCTACAACGTTGCGTGTACCATTTACATTAACCTCAAAAGCTTCGTTGCTGTGCTGCTCGCAGTAATCAACATTAGAGAGAGCAGCAGTCAGAAAAACAATTTTTGGCTTATAGCTAGCGAATAAATCATCCAACTCTTCAGGTTTTGTTATATCCGCCTTTATATCAGCTTTCTCATCTATAGATGCAACTCTAACAGCGAAACCTTCACTGGAAAATATTCTTGCGATTTTTTCTCCCAAAAAACCCCCGCCAAGAATTAAGGCTAGCATTCAACCGCCTTTCTTGCCCTGCCATCTGAAATTAACTTTGTTAGTATTAAACCTCTCTCTAAATTCATCTGGATTTTCGTAGTTGTACAGTTTGTCAGGCACATTTATCAGAAAAGCTGGTTCGTTGCCCAATGCTTCATAGCCGTGCCACACTCCCGGGGGGATTTGAATTAGTACTGGGTTGTTTGAATCAACAATAAATTCATTTGTAATTCCAAATGTTTCAGAATTCTTTCTTGCATCGTATAGGCCAACTCTTGCTCTGCCATAAATAATTACAAAAGAATCTGTCTGCTTTTTGTGATAATGCCATGCTTTAACATAGCCAGGATTGCATACACTTAAATAAACCTGTCCAAACTTTTTGAAGAGAGGCCAATCGCTTCTCATAATTTCAGTAAGCCAGCCGCGCTCATCAACAATTCTGCGCAGTTTCTTTAGCTTTACTCCGGAAATCAATTTTTTTCCGTTAAAATTCGCTGCTCTTAATGCTGCTCGCAACCCATAATCTTTGGCAGACATATATTTTGAAAAAATAAAAACTGTTTAAAAGCTGTTGCTTACAATTCTCTCCGCTGTTTTTCTCGCCTCATTAATTATCTTCTCTTCCTTTTCAATAATTAGTTTATAATTCTCCACTAAAAGCCTGCCGTTGCAGATTACCTCTCTAACAGAATTTTGGGCTGAATAGACCAAGTTTGAAATTAAGTTATGCGATGGCACCATACTAATTGCGTTTAAATCTATCAAAATAATATCCGCTAAATAGCCCTCTGCAACTTTTCCAGCTTTCAATTTAAAGGCATTGGCAGCGTTGTATGTCGCTAGCTGGAATGTCTGCGATGCGTTTAGTTTGGTTGGATCGTTATAGTAAAATTTTTGCAACAATGCCGCAATCTTCATTTCCTGAAACATATTTAGGGAATTGTTGCTTGCGTTGCCATCTGTGCCGAGAACAACGTTAATGTTGTTGGAAACCAGCAAATTAAAATTTAGGGCTGAACCAACCGCTAACTTCATATTACTTATTGGACAATGCGCTACGCTTGCTCTATACTTTCCGAGCAAAGCAGCTTCTTGCTCATTCAACCATACACCATGAGCAAAAATATATTTACCACTCAATTCGTTTCTCAAAAAACCGATTTTATGCAAATACTCTGCTGGCCTAGCATTGTGTTCCTTTATGCAACCGTCTACCTCTTCCTTTGTTTCGTTTAGATGCATATGCAACAATACATCGTGCTTGGCAGCGAACTCCGCTGCAAAAATTAAAATTTCTCTGTCCACTGTATAGATCGCATGCGGTGCTACTGTCGGCCTTATTAAATTATTTGAATTCTTTGCTACAGCTTTAATTCTTTTGAACTGTTTTTTAAATTCCCTTATTGCCTGCTCTTTGCTCTTTCCTATGGAAAGAAACAACGCTCCAATAAAGCCGCGCATTCCCAATTCAGCCGAAGCTTCTGCTGCCTTCCATGGATACCAGTACATATCGTTAAAGCAGGTAATTCCATTTTTAAGCATCTCAAGGCATGCAAATTTAGTGCCGATGTATATATCCTTCTCCTTTAGCTTTGCTTCTATCGGCCAAATCTTCTTTGAAAGCCATTCCTGAAGCGGCATATCGTCTGCATAACCTTTAAGCAAAGACATGGCAGCATGAGTATGGGCATTTATAAAGGAAGGAATTGCAAGCTTGTTGCTTGCTTCAATTATTCTTCCGCGTTTAGCTCCTTTGTGTAAGCTATTCGATACAGCAACTATCTTGTTTCCATCTATTATTATATTTGCTCTTTTTTTGTTTTTCAGCAGGGCGTTCTTTATTAAAATCGGCTCCATGCTAATCAATTCGTTAAAAATCATTTTAAATTAAACCAAGCAACAGCGCAACTATATTTATGCCCAATGCAACACAAAGCCAAAAGGTTGCACTAATTGCAACACCGAAAAAATTCCCAATAAATAATCTTTTATAGCCGGTAGCCAAAAGAAAAGCCACTAAGCT
Source organism: Candidatus Iainarchaeum sp. (assembly GCA_021161405.1). Classification (GTDB taxonomy): domain Archaea; phylum Iainarchaeota; class Iainarchaeia; order Iainarchaeales; family JAGHAR01; genus JAGHAR01. The sequence continues at coordinate 348 of JAGHAR010000116.1, read as the reverse complement.
AGCAGTATAAGTGCCTGTAGCAGGAAAAGGCAGTGCTACTAATGTAGCTATGCCGATTGTACCGAATTTTTGCACATACGGCTCTGCCTTCAATGCAACGTTTTGCACTACTCTCGCATACAGCTTATCAATAGTTCTAAAACGCAATACAAATTTTAGGAAATGCGTTAATGCAAAATAAATTGTTGGAGCAAGCAGGGTTGTTACAACAACCGCTATTAAAAAAGCAATTGCTGGATTTAATTTCAATACCACTATTGCAAAAGGCAAAGCAAACCTAAGCTCGAGAAACGGAACCAAACACAACACAACAACTATAAAAATTTCATAAAGCATGCTATCACTGAT